>JAAUUR010000266.1 GCA_012031045.1 Leptolyngbyaceae cyanobacterium SM2_5_2 | reverse complement strand
CGTTGGCGAACTCATCGAAGGCCAGAACGCCCTCCCACCTTTGGATCGTTGGTGAGGATGGCGATCACGTTCCCCAGAGAGGGTAAACACGCTCTCCTGTGCGCTCTAACTCATCAATCCAAGAGGGAATATCGGTGGATAGCCTCTCGCGCCATGGGAGGGCCTCCGAGACCACTTTTTGGAGCGGATTCGCCCCTAGGAGGCGACAAAAATCGTCGGGTCCGACGTCCTCTCCCTCGATGGAGGGCAGCGCTGCGATGAACACCGAGGCTCCGACGGCATGAAGTTGCCGCGCGAGGGTCTTCTCGGCCTTGCGAACTTGCGGTTTCAGCCTGTTGGAGTCGAAGAGGATGACCACGCGGCGCCCGTCTAGAGCCACGCGCTGCCGAAGTTCAGGGTGAAGGCGGTTTTCGCCCGTCTCTCCCCCGGTGGAGACCCCCGCCAGCCCGATGACGGCGGTCTTCAGGTGGTGCGCGACCGCCAGCGCCTTGATCGGGCTCTCGACGAACAGCAGCTCCCTCGAGGAATCCGCCCAGGCCGCCTCATCTACTACCGGCGGAGGGGGGAGATAGGGCGCACCGGCAACCCGCCGGCAGCTTCTCTTGATGGAGTAAGCCACCGGGCCCCTGCTCGGGAGGGGTCGTCTGGCCGAATGCGCCAGAGGTCAGCGTTCCCGAAGCGCTCGTCGTAGCGAACCCCAAGCGCGGCGCAAGGGAGTCGCTGCTTTCTACCGAGGAGCTCCGTCGCCTCGATGGCGGCGAGGGAGACGACACCTCCCGCCGCCGCGACCTCCTTGGGGATGCACCTGGCGCTGAGATACTCCAAGTGCTGGGGAGCGAACTCGCGGGGGACGGTGCCCGGGGAGGAGAACGAGCTCTGACTGCGGAACATCACTGGGAACCTCCGCACGCACGGAGTCGCCCGACGCACGAGCTCCTTCGCACAGGAGCAACAGCGCGCCGTTGCTCTAGAAGGGGGGGTGGAGAGGCAAGCATGGCCATGCTTGCCCCTGTGAGGGGGCAGGGTATTTTGTCATCACCATAGCTGGCCCACGGGGAGCGTTGCCGCGCTGCGATCCGTGGGCTTTGCTTTTTGCGGCACCGCCCCCCCTTCAGCGGGAGAACGCACTGCCGCAACACCTCTTCTGTTGTTTCCCGGTAGGGGGAAGCGAGTCAATCCCCTCTTTTCTCCCTCGGATTAGTCGAAACCTGGCGCGGTCTTAGTGAACGAAGACCGCAGCTGCCACCCCACGTCGTGGTTCTGGAGGCGCGGAGAGGGCGCTTTACGGTAACTTCCTCTGGCCGTAAGGCCTTTTCCGTCGGGGTCGCCCTAGGGTATGTCTCAAAATAGAGCGAACAGTGTCATAAATAATTGAAAATACACAGTCTCATCTCCACATGCCGCCCACCTCAAGCAGGGGATATCGTCCCTCGCTACGTACTCGGAGGCGCCCAGTCTCTCACCTGGTGAGTCTACTAGGGGAAACGAAGCCACCCGGAGGCGAACAATCTCCCCGATGAGCTTCTCGACATCGAGGCTGGAAAGACCGGTGGAGGTGCAATTCTTCTTGTTGGCGGTTGGGCGGGTGACATGCCCCTATAAGTGAGCTCTAGGACGGTTCCTTCGCCTCGAATTTCCTCGGCTCGAATCTTCTCCAGAAAGCAATCCGCCCACGCGCGCTCTCGATGCCGAGAAAAGCGCTAAAATGGGAATTTTTCAGGGGCTTTTCTTGAGTTTAAATAATTGTAATTATTATGAATTTTAGAGTTTAACGAAGAACGTCTAGGTACAGGAACAAAGGGGGCGTTTTTAGGGCAAAAACGAAGAAAAAATGTGCCCTGGCGAGGCCAGCTCTGCTGAGGTTGAGACGAGAGGAGAAGGGTGCTCTCGAACTAAGGGGAGAAGAGGGAGCCCAAACGTCCCTATCGCGGCAATCTGGGGCCTCAGAAGAGCCGAAATCATCCCTTTTTCGGGGTGAGGTGCGCCTGCTCTGGTCTCAACGTTACGAGTAAGTTGGTCGAAGTGGCCTTCTACAACCAGGAGCTTGCCGCCGTGGCACCGTAGAAGTGTAAAATATCAATATTATTGATTAATATACCTAAAACCTGGTTATTTTTCCGATGATTACGTCCTCAAGAGAGGAGAATCATTAAAAATAACAACTCTATTTTATTGCCTTTTTTCTACTCTCTCCTGCTGCCTCTTCTCCGCTTTCGGGCTCGCACTTCGCGCCTTGCGAGCAGGTGGAACTAAATTGCCTATATTGCTTAAAAAACTGGCAAGAACACCGCGATACGCGTGGCCAAGTTCACCCGTGATCACGAACTTCACCGCCCATCGCAAGAACATGCGCTCTGCGGCCCCTAGGGAAGGCCGCACTAGGGCCAGAACCCAGCCTCAGGAGCATCCGGTGGAGCGAGCAGCCCCCACGAACGAGAAGAACCCCGGGCGAGGAATCTGAACGTCACCGAGTCGGAGCTGCCTACCCTGTTGAAGGGCTCCAACAGCTCGAGGAGAAAGTCGTGGCTACCTGCGACCAACCAGAAGCCCTAGGAGCTCTGGAGGTTGAAGGGCTGCCCAACATCGGCATCTTCACCACGGGCGAGGGCATCGCGGACGTGGAGTGCGGCGGCGCCCTGCGCGCCTAGTCCAAGGCGAACGTTCTGCCCTGTCGCTGCCTTGAGGAGCCTCTCAAGAAGAACGATAATGGGAAGGTGAGGCCCACCAGAGGCCTCAAACCCACCGTAGACCTCCCCCTGGGGGGCCTCCTGTAGATTTCTTTGCCTAAAACCTACTAAAACTACCGTGTGAGCCGTCCGAAACACGGTCTACGGGGTCTCCCTCACCAAATTCCATCCTCGCGTGCATCTACGGAGGAGAAATTCTCCCCTAAACCAACTCTCCTCCCACACAAACACCCCAAAATTTACCCTCTACAACCACCAAAAAGCACCTCTAGGGCGAGCTCGTAGGAAAAACCTTGGCCGAGGTGACCTACCAACCTCGTTCGAAGCAATTTCAGCACAAAAAAACTACCTTTTTTTCCTGTTTGGAGAACCCTCAGATGGTGCTCACCAACCTAAGAGGTGCTCCTTGCCTTTCTATGTATCATAATGACCATATCGGTGAGTAATGTATCGTTTAAGTATTTGTATTTATATAATAAATATGGCAGAAGTCAGCGTGAAGATAAGCTGCTTTTAGGCATTCGTAGAAGACAAAAAACCCACTTAGAGCAGCTCTCGATTTGCCTAAAAACCAAAAGAGGTCGAGCCCTCCCCCTCAAGGAAGAAGTTTCCGCTGTTTTTCGCGGAAAATCAGCCCCTGAGTTCTCTCTTTTTCGGGTTCTCGAAGGTGAACTTTGCAAAAACGGCGTCCGCTGACACGGACTAGGAGATAGGCCGCGAGCAAGTGCCGCCATCAACCCCGCGTAAAGGACGCGATAGGCCCTCTACGGGCAGCAAAAGGGGAATCTGATGCCTTCCTTCACCCCTTGCCCCGCTGGTGCGGCCTCAGGAACATCAACCTCACCCCCCAACCTCCTCAACTTCACGAGGTAGGGGGACACCACGGCGACTTCGACCTCCCCAGCGCCCTCACTCCGACGACTTCATCGAGTCGATGAACGCCCTGAACTCCAGAAAGGCAGAAAACCCGAAGACTCTCCTGCTCCGCATCCGCGAGGTAAACCCTAGGAGCCTGCGGTGGAGATTGTGGAGTGAACGGAGCCCCAACCCGAGAAGACTCCAAGCCGCGGCTGCACTGCTCGGCTATCTGGGTGGACTCCAGACCGCCTCCAGGAGCTCCTTGGGGGCAAGGCCTTCTCCGCAACCTCCCCTGAGCGGTCGGCTGGCCCGCCGGCTCGTGAAACACACGGCGCTGCAGTGCCCGCACGGTAGGGAGCGACCCCCCAGACGAGGCAGCAGGGCGCCCCTAAAGACTTCCGACGGGCCCTACTGGGTCCCCTAGGGCGTCCCGAAGAAGTTTTCCCTAAGGGCGCCCCCGAACTCCGGGAGTGGGGGCTGCTTTCACTCATCCCTCTACTCTCCCAATATATTAATTTTACTTTATTTTTGTCCGTGTATCCTCGGCTCGATTGTCCCCGTGTCTTAGGCGGGAAGGAGCGCTCGAGTTGAACCCCGCGGGGGCGCAAGCCCTCCTAGAGGCATTATTTCGATTTAATATTTTGATTTTACTAAATAATTCAGACAAAAAATAAGGCATTTATCACCCAACAATAGACGCCGTTGAGGGCCCTCAAGCCAGGTTTTTGGCCCAAGAGGGGAGAGCTCTGCCGGGAAGGGGAACCCTCCGCTTAGAGCGACCCCTCCACGGTCGATGTTTCGGACGCGATGGAAGCTCTTTTGCCTTCGGTTTTTACCGAAAGTCCCGCGAGAGAACCTACCCCGCGGGGAGAAGCTCGGCACCGAGGATTTAGGAGACGACAAAGGCCTCCACGGAGGCCCTTTTCGACCTCGGTAGGCGGAATTTTTTCTGCGAGATTACCCACTTTTTCTATCAGGAGATTACATTCATTTTTTACAATAAAAATAAATATTTATATTCGTATGTAAGAACCTAGAAAAGGAGATTTTCTATCAGATAACGCGGCCAGGGCCCAGGTGATATCCAAGAAGGGCGAACGAGGAGCCGTCCCTGGCCCAAAAAGCGGAAAAATACCCTCTGAAAGTCACCTCAGTGGGGGCTACCTAGGAGCGCGCCCAGACTGTCGCTGCCCATCGCCGGCGAGACAGCGGGTCGAGGCCTCAAAAAAGCCGTTTCAAAGACAAAAACCCTGCAAAATGACGCCTCAGGAGCTGCCGGATTCCCTCGATAGCCAGCCCTTACACTGCGGCGGAACCCCAACAGCCCCCTTCTTCCATCTTCCAGGGGGTGAAATCGTCAAGTCCCGCCCCGCCCGACCTTGTTCTGGTCGCTCTTCTTCATGAACAGGCTCCACGAGAAGCCCAGGCTGAGCCCAAGAACGCTCCTCGGGGGACGTTCGAACACGGGCCCGTGAGCAGATAGACAAGGAAGGACGTGCTGTTGCGGCCCTTCGGGGTTCCGCTCTTCGTGTCCGGCCTGACCCCATCCCACGTTCTACTTCTAGGAGGGAGAGAGCTCGCCCCTCCTGGAGTACGGACGCTGGCCCTCCGTTGCCGGGGACGACGATGTTCTGGTGGTCGGGAGAACTCGCCCTGGGTCGCCGCTGGCCTCTTGGTTCTGGCCGATGTCAGCCAGGTCGAGTCGCCGGACGCGGCCCCATCCATGGACATCGACACCTTCCCACCCGGGTGGCGGGAGAGCTCTTCCTAATAGAAGACCCCCAACCCCCAAAGCCGAGCTGCCGTCCCACCCCCAAGAAACCCTCCAAGACCTATTTTTTAGTATGCAAAGGTAGTCAAAGGTAAGACAAAAGTTTGTTCCTAGTATGCAAAGGTAGTCAAAGATAAGACAAAAGTTTGTTCCCACTCTCGGGGGCATACTGGGAACAAATTTTGTGTGCAAGTGTGAGTTTAAGTGATGAAATGTATGTAGTGCTAAAATACGACAGTTATCGGTAATTTTCTTTTAATTACAAATATTTTAGTCTGATTTTTCATTGGTTCGCCAGGCGAAGTTTGTTCCCAGTATGTAGGATATACTGGGAACAAGCTCCTCCGAGAGTGGGAACAAACTTTTTCGAGAGTGGGAACAAACTTTTTTCCTTTAATATTAAATATCTAAATATATTCCTTCATGGGAATATGATCTATTTTGCCACACCAGAGTGGGAACAAGAGTGGGAACAAATTTTTGAGCTCCTCCTGGGGGCAAAAAAGTTGGGGAGACCCTTTCTATCAGAGGCTTTTTTGCTTTCACTCCAGCTCCAAAATTTACATCGCATCCCTGTTTGTTCCCAGTGTTCCCAGTGTTCCCACTGGTTCCTAACTTTCTGTAGAAGCCCCGATCACAAAATTTTCGTTTAGGGCCTTCTCAATTTTTTTCTCAAAAATACTGGGAACACTGGGAACACTGGGAACAAACCTTTGATAGTAAGGCCCAAAAATGTTCCCAGTTCAGAATGATACTGGGAACACTGGGAACATCCCCTCGAAGAGTGGGAACAAGTCAGGAGTGGGGGGTGGAGAGTCTCCCGGGGGTCGGGAGTTGAGCTCAGAGGAGGAGCTTTGGAGCGCCTTCGAGGATAGCAGAGGAGCTGGGGGGAAGGTAAACCCAGACGAGAATTTCTCCCTCCCTAACGCGTCGCCGCTGCCACTGGAGCAAGCGCAGCGCGCGCGCCACGCGGTTCATCTCCAGCTGGCCGTGGCGCGCGCGCTCTAGGCTGAAGGCCTCGCGAAGAATCTCCGGGATGGTGACGCGGGGCGCCCTCGACATAGCGGGCGACTTCGTCATCCCAGGGGTCGCCGTGGTAGCGATGTCGCTGCTCTTCCCGGGCGGCCTCGATGAGAGAGCGGTCTCGGAGATGCCAGGGCTCCCCGTCCTGGAAGCGGGCGAACGCCTCCGCCAGGAGCTGTTCCCGGTCGCGGGCGATGCCTTCGACATCCGCGAACGTGCAGGCCACCGGCCAGAAGCGCACGCCGCCCGTCGCATCCTTGAGGTAGTCGCCCTCGTTGGTGGTGCCGATGAAGCAGCACTGGCGGGGGAAGTCCTTCGCCGTGCGGCCGTAGGGGGGGCGGTAGTGGTCAACTTGCCTGGAGAGGAAAGCCTTTGCGCGGTTGGCCTCGGCCCGTCCTAGGCTGTCGAGCTCGGCGAGCTCGACGCACCACTTCGATCGGAGGGAGATAGCAGCATCTTTCGAGCCAAAGTCGGCAATCTCATCGGTAAACCACGACTGCCCGATGAGCGCGGCGATGGCGCGGCTCTTCCCCAGGTCCTGCGCCCCCTCCAAGATGAGCGAGTACTTCACCTGGCAGCCTGGCCGGGAGGCCCTCGCCATCAGCGAGATCAACCACGCGGCCCCAACCGCCCTGGTGTAGGGGGTTTCCGCGGCACCGAAGAAGGTAGAGAGCCACACATCAACCGCGGGACACCATCCCAGGAGAGCCCCCCTAGCCAGTCTCGAATGGGATGGAAAGGCTTTCTGCGCGCCACGATGAGCACCCCAGTGCTCGCTTTTTCCCCCGAGATGGAGAGCTTCCACTCCCGGGAGAACCATGCGGCCAGCCGTTCACTGTCGAGCTCGTCCCAGGGGTCGCCTTTTTGGGGGGGGATGGGCTCGTTGAGGTCCTCATGGAAGGGTGGAGGATGCAGAAAAGCGGGCCCGTTGGCGAACTCATCGAAGGCCAGAACGCCCTCCCACCTTGGATCGTTGGTGAGGATGGCGATCACGTTCCCCAGAGAGGGTAAAACACGCTCTCCTGTGCGCTCTAACTCATCAATCCAAGAGGGAATATCGGTGGATAGCCTCTCGCGCCATGGGAGGGCCTCCGAGACCACTTTTTGGAGCGGATTCGCCCCTAGGAGGCGCAAAAAATCGTCGGGTCCGACGTCCTCTCCCTCGATGGAGGGCAGCGCTGCGATGAACACCGAGGCTCCGACGGCATGAAGTTGCCG
>JAAUUR010000265.1 GCA_012031045.1 Leptolyngbyaceae cyanobacterium SM2_5_2 | reverse complement strand
GCTCAATCCTTCCGGATGGGCAAAGGGCTTTGCCCGTGCCCAGTCCTACGCAGGAGGGAAAATCTTGTCCTAGTACACCTGCCTCATCGGTCAACACTCAGAATTTAGAAGCCAGAGGTGAGAATTTAGCCGTCCGCACAACATGCTTAAAATTTAACGTTCAAAATTCAACGTTAAGAATTCAATGTTAAACGCCTAAACGTCAACATCGCCCCCTTGCCCCTTTGATACCGCGACGAGAAACTTTGTTATGAACCTCGCGACTTTTCCCTGGCTGACAACCATTATTCTGTTTCCCCTGCTGGCCTCCCTGGCGATTCCATTTTTGCCCGATCAGGATGGCAAAACGGTGCGCTGGTATGCCCTGGTAGTGGGTTTAATCGACTTTGTGTTGATTGTGGTGGCCTTCTACCTCAACTACGATCTGAATCAATCTGGGCTGCAACTGGTAGAAAGCTACACCTGGGTGCCCCAGCTTGACCTGAAATGGTCGGTGGGTGTGGATGGCCTGTCTATGCCGTTGGTGTTGCTGACTGGCTTTATCACTACCCTGGCTGTTCTGGCAGCCTGGCCGGTAACGCTCAAGCCCAAGCTGTTTTACTTTTTGATGCTGGCCATGTACAGCGGCCAGATCGGCGTTTTTGCTGTGCAGGATATGCTGCTGTTCTTCCTGTTTTGGGAGCTGGAGCTAATTCCGGTCTACCTGCTGCTGTCGATTTGGGGCGGCAAGAAGCGGCTCTACGCGGCCACTAAGTTCATCCTCTACACCGCTGGGGGGTCGCTGTTTATTTTGGTGGCGGCCCTGGCGATGGCATTCTATGGCGACACCATCACCTTCGATATGCGGCTGCTGGCCGAAAAGGTCTACCCGCTACGGTTACAGCTTTTGCTGTATGGCGCATTTCTGGTAGCCTACGCCGTCAAACTGCCGATTATTCCCCTGCATACCTGGCTCCCCGATGCCCACGGTGAGGCCACAGCCCCGGTGCACATGCTGCTGGCGGGCATTCTGCTCAAAATGGGTGGCTATGCGTTAATTCGCATGAACTTTGGCATGCCTGCCCGATGCCCATGCCTACTTTGCGCCGGTGCTGGTGATTTTGGGCTGCGTCAACATTATCTATGCGGCGCTGACCTCCTTTGCCCAGAACAATCTCAAGCGTAAGATTGCCTATTCCTCCATTTCCCACATGGGCTTTGTGTTGATTGGCATTGCCTCGTTCACCAACCTGGGTTTGAGCGGGGCGGTACTGCAAATGATTTCCCACGGGTTGATTGGAGCCAGCCTCTTCTTTCTGGTCGGGGCCACCTACGACCGCACCCACACCCTGATCCTTCAGGAGATGGGCGGCGTCGGCAAAAAGATGCCCAAGATTTTTGCGATGTTCACGGCCTGTTCCCTGGCCTCCCTAGCCTTGCCTGGAATGAGCGGCTTTGTAGCGGAATTGATGGTGTTTGTGGGCTTTGCCACCAGTGATGCCTACAGCTTTACCTTCCGCCTGGTGGCCGTCAGCTTGATGGCGGTTGGGGTGGTTCTCACTCCCATTTATCTGCTGTCAATGCTGCGGGAAATCTTCTACGGCCCCGAAAATAAGGAACTGGTTGAGCATGAGGTGCTGGTGGATGCCGAACCCCGTGAAGTGTTCATCATTGCCTGTTTGCTGGTACCGATTATTGGGTTTGGGCTTTATCCCAAGCTACTTACCCAAATTTATGACTCCACTACCCAAATTCTGACGACACGCCTGAATCAGGTGTTTATGGCGGAGGGTGATCCAAACCAGTTGACTACGCCTATGGCCGCTCTGCCGGTGCTGAAGGCTCCTACCATCAGCCAGTAAGGTCTGTTGTAGTCCATACAGCGGGGTGGGGATGGCCTTACCCCGCTATAGTTTTAGTAGACGACGACTTAACCCAGGTATTATGGTTGCTTCCGCCGATACCCATGTCTTCCCGGTGCTCTGGCAGGGCGATCATCTCGTGTTGATTGACCAGCGCCAGCTGCCTGAGCGATATCACATCGTCGCCATTCACCGCTGGGAAGATGTGTTACGGGCGCTTGAGTTGCACATTGTCCAGGGCGGCTCAGCTTTGGGAATTGCCGCTGCCTACGGCCTGTACCTGGCCGCCTGCGACATTCACACCGATGACCCCACCGTTTTGTGGAAAGAACTGTTGGCCATTGGGCAGCAGCTTAAGCAGACCCGACCCACCAAGGCCAACTTGCAGTGGGCGGTTAACCAAATGCTGGGCCAGGGGTATCATCCCGAAGCACCGATCACCTCTCTGCGAGATCAACTACTGGCCCAGGCTCAGGCTATGCAGGCCGAAGACTTTGCCCTGTGCCACACCATTGGCGATCATGGCCTGAGTTTGCTGCCAGCCCATCCCGAACGGTTAACGGTGTTGACTCACTGCAACCACGGAGCCCTGGCCACCTCTGGGTACGGTACCTCCCTCGGCATTGTGCGCTCGGCCTGGCGGGAGGGGCGTTTGGCCAGGGTCTACGCGGGTGAAACCCGGCCCACGCTACAGGGCTCTCGCCTCACCGCCTGGGAATGTGTGCAGGAGGGCATTCCCGTCACCGTAGTGACCGACAGCATGGCCGCCCACTGTATGCAGCAGGGGCTAATCCACGCTGTTTTGGTTGGGGCAGATCGGATTGCCGCCAATGGCGATGTGGTTAGCAAAATTGGTACCTACAGCCTGGCCTTGGCGGCCAAAGCTCACGGCATTCCTTTTTTAGTAGCGGCTCCAATATCGACGATTGATTTCAGCTGTGCTTCTGGGCAGGAAATTACCATTGCTCAGCACAGTGCCGAGGAGATTTATCAGATTGGCGAAATGATCACCTCCCCCAGCGGCTCCGAGTTTTGCAACCCCGCCTCCGATATGACCCCCGCCGACTTGATTACCGCCATCGTGACTGAAAAGGGAGCAACGGCCCCAGTGCAAGTTACCAATCTGCAAAGTGCATAGCTCACCTTGCGGCATCGCAACCGCCACATTGGTGAGGACATTTTGACGGAGAAGTTTGGGCGGTTGTGTCGAAACCCGCCTAGGCAGATTTTGCCCGTGTAGGTGTAGCTTCTGGCTATCCGCTTTGAACCTGTGGCCCATCAACCGGGCGACTGGCTTTTTGCACCTGCAAAGTTCTAAGGCGGTTGATTGCTGCAGCCAGTTCCAACCCCCGAAAGCTAACTAAATCTCCCATTGGCCAATCGGTCAAACAATCCAGCCCGTGCTGCTCGATATCGGCCATTACGGCTGCAATCACCTGCGGTAGGGGAGTGGTTGCTGTCATATGGTAGGTTTGGCCGTAGACAATGGCGGCGGCAATTGCCCGCACCTGTCCTGACTCCACCAGTTGCTCCACCGCCGACAGGTCAATCGCCTCGGTGCCAATCTGCAACTGATCCACATCTCGCGCCTTCACATTCACGCTGTGGCGGCCCTTGCTGGGATTGATGCTGTGGGGCTGAATGATACGGGGGGTAATGGGGCCAAACTGGAGGCCACCTTCGCGGTCGCGCTCCGTTCGGTACTGGGTGGCAATGGCCTTGGCCTGCTTAGTCATATCCTGGGGATAGAACTCATCCATCGCGATGACGGTATCGGCCACGTCAAAATAATCGCCGCTGCCTCCCATCACCAGCACGGTGGATACGCCATAGTCGGTGTAGAGTTGACGCACTTTGTCGATAAATGGGGTAATGGGCTCCCCGATGTTTGGCAATCAACGCCTGCATGCGGCGATCTCGAATCATAAAGTTGGTAGGCGGAGGTGTCTTCATCTACCAGCAGCATCGTTGCCCCAGACTCCAGTGCTTCAATAATGTTTGCGGCCTGGGAGGTACTACCGCTAGCATTAGCCGTAGAAAAATGCCGGGTTGATTTGCCCTGGGGCAGACTGCCGATAAACGGCGAAATATCCACCCCGGCAATGCTGCGGCCATCCTCGGCCCGCACCTTAACCGCCCCAGGATCCGTCACTACCTGGTGCCGCCCATCGCCGGGGATGTGATTGTACACCCCCGCCTCAATGGCCCGCAGCAGGGTAGATTTACCGTGGTAGCCGCCCCCCACAATCAGCGTAATACCCTGGGGAATGCCCATCCCCGTCACGTTGCCCGCGTTGGGGCAATGCAGTGTCACCCGAAGCCAGTCCGGCGCTTGGAAAGGAATGGCCTGCTCCAAGAGCGGTCGCTCATCCACACCACTGCGCCGAGGCAACACGGCTCCATCGGCCACAAAGGCGATTAGTCCTTGCTCCGCCAGTTGCCGCCGCAGCGCCTCAGCATCCTCAGCCGTATCACAATGGCGGGCCAGAGCTTTGCTGTTTAGAGATCGATACCGTAGCGTTTGCCCTACCAGTTCCGGCACCGCCTCACATAGCAGCACCGCCGCCTGCCGTCCTGCAATGCGCCGCCCAAAGGCAGGCAAACCTACCGTAAACCGTAGCTCCACCGCCGCTGCCGTCACCTTTGCGGCACTGCGACTAAGGATGGCCTGGCTGGGTCGCACGATGCTGATCAACCCGCTTTTGCAGAGCCCATCTGCCGCTCCTGGCGTTGAGCCGCTTGGTAAAATTCGCGGGTTAGGTAGTCGGCCAGGGCGATCTCCCGACAGGGCACCTCCCATAAGCTTTTGGGAAACTCCGCCACCGTCTGAGGCACCACCACCCGTACCCGGCTAGGGGCCGCAAAAGGATCGCCCTGGACGTGATCTATGTGCAGCGTAAAGTCTTCAAAGTCGTAGTCACCTTTGAGGGATTTGTACGTACCATAGCTCTGGCCATCCATACGGTAGAGCTGGTCGCGGAGGTATTGCTGAGTAGCCATAGACTAGAGCGAATGCGGTTAACCTAGCCACTGTAGCGTAGGGCAGGCAAGATGCCGGCCTGTTGGCTTGGCGACTGACAAAACTCTCAAAGCTGGCGGCTAAAAGCCTGACCTAATCTCTGGCAACCCCTTATTTCTTGTCGGAGGCTTTGCTCGAAAGCTCTTTAGACCAAGTTCTTCAGTAGAGCAGAGTGGGCACCGCCCACCATTCAAATTAAGCGGCTCTTAGCCTAATCTTCCTTTTGGTACTGACCACCTCGGCAATCAGTTTGATCGGGGCACTGGAGGTAATGACAGGCAGCAAGATACGCCGAACCACCTCCCGACCTCCGTTCTGCCTCAGCGATAGTGCCGATCCAACCGCAGTAGAGTTTCCAGCAGCACATTGGCCCCATGGGTGCAGTCCTCCGGGGACGTGTACTCGACTTCGGAATGACTAAAACCGCCCTCGCTAGGCACAAAAATCATGCCCATGTCGGTGAAGCGGCCCATTTCCAGGGCATCGTGACCGGCGCGGCTAGGCATGGCCATAAAGCTTAGGCCCAAGCTGGCGCTGGCCTCCGCGATGGTGGCCTGGATATGGTCGGCGGCGGGGCTGGGGGCTACATTGAGCTGGGGCAGAATTTCAATCTTGGTGTTGGTGACCTGGGCAATGCTGGCCATTTCTACCTTTAAATCCGCTACCAGTTGGTCGATCACAGCCTGGCTCAAATCTCGCACGTCCAGGCTGGCCTGCACCTGGCCCGGCACAATGTTGGCGGCATTGGGCCACACCTGCAACGCCCCCACGGTTGCCACCCGATGCCCTGGTGGATCGATCGCCAGTCGGTTTACGGCCAGCACCACCTGGGCTGCTGCAACGAGGGCGTCCTGGCGCTGATCCATCGGCGTGGTACCGGCATGGTTGGGTCGTCCGGTGATGTGGATCTGGTAGCGCTGCAACCCCACCACCCCCTGCACTACGCCAATTTGCTTACCGGCCATCTCCAGCACGCCCCCCTGCTCAACGTGGAGTTCCACAAAAGCGCAGACCTCCTGGCGGGTGCGGCGGGCCTCAGCCAAATGGCCCCAGTCACCCCCAAACTGGTTAACGCACTCATCAATGGGGCGGCCATCTTTGCGGCGATAGTCGGCGGCGTTGAGGGAAGCGGTACCGGCCATTGCCCGCCCCCCAATCATGGTGTCTTCTTCATCGGAGAAGACCATCACTTCGTAGGGATGGTTGAGGACAAGGCCGTTTTCCTGCAGCGTTCTAGCCACTTCAATGCCGGCCAGCACCCCCAGGTTGCCATCAAATTTGCCGCCGCAGGGCACGGTGTCAATGTGGGAGCCAGTGGCCAAAGCCGGAGCCTCCAGCTTGCCCGGCAGGCAGCCAATCATATTTCCGGCGGTGTCGATACGAACCTGCAACCCAGCTTCCACCATCCAGCGCCGCACCAACTCTCGCCCCTGCCAATCTTCCGGGCTAAAGGCCAGCCGACAGATGCCACCATTCTCCAACCGACCAATTTGGGCCAGGTCATGCAGGCTTTGGTTAAGCCGCTTACCGTTGATATTGAGGGTTTGTAGAAGAGTCATAGCGCTTAGGGATGGGGGTGACGGGATTTTGATAAATCCTAACAGAACGTTATGGTGAAGCCGTTTTTCTGCATACAGTCTATTGTATACAATGCTGGATAGCTGCCATTGGCAGCTATCCAGCCTATTCCCTGCTTTGCGCCAGGGCGTTTGTAGCCTAGGGCTCCATTGTGCCCAGCCAGTCAATCAACAGCGGGTTGACGACCTCTGGCCGCTCGTCGTGGGGCAGTGGCCGGTGTTGGGGATGCTGTGGAAGGTCACTGGGGCGGGGCGGGTGGCGTCATCCGCCAGGTTGCGGTAGATATCGGCTCCTTTAATCGGCGTCCAGGGGTCGTTTTCGCCCCAAAGCACCAGCAGCGGTTGCTGAATGACGGGCAACAGTTCTGTGGGCTTTGGCCTGGAGGGGCCGTCACAATGGAGGCAAACACCTTTTGCGCCGTGGGTTTGCAGGCTGGGGCGTAAATCATCTCCACCAGGTCATCGGTGATGGCAGCGGGGTCGCGGTAAACCTGCTTGAGGGAACTGCGGATTCTGCCCCGCTGCCGTACCTGGTTAAACACCACCGGCCCCACCAGTTCGGAACTCACTAACCAGGTAAACGCGCCCATCACCCAGTTGAGGGGCGGGTGCAACTCTTCGGGTCGGTGGTTGAGCCCGCCAGCGCAGTTCAGCACGGCCCCGGCTCTGGCGGCATCGGGGTGGTAGGCCAGCATCATCAAGGTCAGCAGGCCGCCGATGGAGTTGCCCACGTACACGGCCGGAGTTTGAATAAACTCGGCCCAAAAGTCGTAGAGCAACCCCTGCCAGAGTTCAACGCTGTAGGCCAGGGCGGGCTGGTCTGAGTCGCCAAAGCCCAGCAAATCTAACGCATACACCCGGTGGCCCGCCGTGGCCAGGGCCGGTATGTTTTTACCCCAGTGGCCCAGGGAGGCCCCAAAGCCGTGGATTAGCACCAGGGGCTGGCCCTCGCCCTGCACGGTGTAGGCAATGGTGTGGCCCTGCCACAGCCAGGTACGCTTTTCTAAAACCGGAGCCGCAAGTTCAGCAACCATGATGAAGTAATGTAACGATCTTTAAATACTTCTTTATCATACAGAATGCAGGGGGCGGGAGGCGGGAGTTAGGAGTCAGGGGTCAGGAGTCAGGGGTCAGGAGTCAGGGGGTCAGGAGTCAAGGAGTGGGGGAGTGGGGGAGTGGGG
>JAAUUR010000264.1 GCA_012031045.1 Leptolyngbyaceae cyanobacterium SM2_5_2 | reverse complement strand
GGCGGGCTGGTTGGCAACCGTTGTCCAATGGTGAGCCGTGATTTTAACCTGACTGACCTGGGCTGGGGAAGGGGTATCTGCCGGTAAAGCCAGTTGGCGTGACAGCAGGCTCTGAGTCTGGGCAATCTTTGCGGCGATCGCCTGTTCTACCACGGCCTTAGGCGGCTGGGGGTTCGTCACGCCACACCCCAATAACGACAGGCCCAGCAACAGACCCAGGATGAGCCGCCCCAGGTTGATGGCCTTTAATCTCTCCATGAGTTGTTTTCCATCGAAACCCTATTCCCAGGCTACTGCCTTAGGGCACAGCGGGGAAGCACAAGCCAGATTGAAAATTGAATACGAAACTCCATTAGCCTTCTCTAGAAAAGATTTTTGATGGGCTCGTAGTAAGGGCTTCAGCCCTTGTTCTGACAATTATTCGAGAGGTCTATTACCCCAGCCGTTGCCAAAGCAAAACCAGCGCCGCACCCAGACCATTACCGCCAAAAAATAAACCTGTGCTTAGTCCGGTGAGCGGCAGCGGCACATAGGACAGCGCAAAGGGCACCATGTTGATGAACACCAAGCCTATTGCGGCTCCGGTGGCGATTAAGAGGCCAACGGCAGCAAAGGGGGAAAGGGCGGTCGGCCCCAACGAGCCTAGGGCGCAGAGTAATGCCACGGCTGCTAAGCCAAGCTGTAGGGCTTTAGCCGAACCCCAGCGCGGGGTTAGCCAGCCCCAGGGGTTGGCTGTCAGTGCCGTAATCAAAAGGCTAATGGCGGTCAAACCACGGGGAGAAAGTTGGGGCAAGCTGCTGTGCAGAACACCGGGTAATGTGCTGAGGGCCAGGTTAAGGAGGCCGCCCGTTTCAAGACCAACGACTACCATACAGGCCAGCCGTCGGCTGTATTGGCGCAGTAACTGCCCTCGGTTACACGCTGAAGCGGGCACAGGTGGAGCCGCCGTCTGAGTCAGTCGAGTTGCGCCTAGCATCAGAGCAATGGCTCCTAACATACACACTACAGATGCAGATCTCGCCTTTAAGAGCGTTTCTACCAGAGGGCCAAGGGCAGCGACTAAGCCAATCACCAAAATAATGATGGCGTTGGCACTGGGTAACTGCTCATCTGGGGCCATTTGCCGCAGCAGGGCTACAATGGGGCCGCGAATGGCAATCATCGCTACCAGCCACAGGGTCATCATGATCAGCAAAGGCCAGCGGAGAATGGCATACTCCTGTAGTGGCAGGGCAAAGGACAGCAGCACAAACAGGGCTCCGGCGATGGTCACGCCTACGGTAATCTGGGGTAGACGACTGCCAGTACGGGCCAAAAACGGTCTGAGCAACCACCAAAGGCTGGTTCCACGGCAAAGCCCAAAATCCCTTGAAAAATCGCCCACTGGCTAGCTAGCCCGCCAAATCCCAAGGACTTGAGAATGGTGGGTTGGTAGAAGCCGTAGATCATAAAGCTAAATAGAATTGCGGCCAGCATAGCCGCCAACCCCCACACTTGCCCCCAGAGAACAGCGGTTGCGGGGTTGGGGCTTGGCCAAGATCGAGACCTGACCATTATCGTTCGTAACCTCTTTAGGTATGGCGCAAGTTATGGCGTGGGCTAAGCTGACTCCGCTGACCCTGCCAGCATCACCTGGTGGCGGGCGGCGATGGCCATGACATCTTCCAGCGTAAAGTTGCCCGCCATAAGAGCCTGGTGTAAGTCATAGAAGAAGGCGGAGGCCGCTACCGTGGAAGCGACCACCAAAAACTTGGCCGTTTCAGAGGCAATGCGATAGGTGTGAACCGTGCCGCCAGGGATGGCAATGGAGTAGCCCGGCGTAGCACGTACCGTCTCAGAGCCAACCAGAATATCAACTTCGCCCTCCAGCACAAAGTAGCTTTCGCTCCAGGGATGATAGTGAGGAGGCGGGCCGCTGGCTTGAGGGCCGGTTAATTCAAACATTTTGTAGGCGTTATCGCTAACTTCGCCAGTGATTAAAACTCGCAGTGAGTCTTCAATCACCTGTAGGAGCTCGCCCTGGTCGGGGCCAAGGGTGAGGGTAGGTGGGGTTGACGTTTGCATAACAAGGCTTCTGGAAGAAAGTAAGAACAAGCACCAGAAACCGGGTTTTTGGGCGGCATGCACCCCGTTGCGTTTCAACGACCCAGGAAAAACCCGGTTTCTAGAGATTTTGTAGTGGGGCTCTAGACGGTCAAAATCCAGCTTTCGCGGGTATCCGCACTGACAAAGGCCGAAGGCACGATGGGGATATCAACCCCAAGGGAAACAAAGGCCGCCCGGATAGCCGTAGCATGGGAGGCTTCGTTGGAACCGATGCTGGCTCCAGCGGTAATCAGAGCGGGATTTTTGAGCTGGGCCACTTCAGCGGTATAAGCAATAGCGGCATCGGTTTCTAGCGCCAGGGCCAGCTTGGCAATGTTGACGTCAGAGTCGAGGTTGCCCTCTCCTTTTTGTAGGTAGGAGGACACGTCGTAGCTGCTTTCGGCATTAACCGGGGTGGCTCCCAGGCTGCGCACAACTTCGGCCAGAACGTCGCGGTGGGCCATATGATCAGCCTGATTTTTGAGGGCAAGAGCTTTGACGGCCTGCCCCACATCCGACATGCTGAGCTTGCCAGCGGCAAAGCCATAGGCCCAAATCGCCTGGTGCTCGTAGAACAGCGCGTTGTTGAGAATGGCGGCGTCGCTGGCGGCATCGTGGGCGTTGGCGTAAACGGGGCGAGGCTTGAGGGCTGCTGTGCCGAGGGTGGCAGTGAGGCCAGCCATCGCTCCACCCACTACAATGCGTCGCCGCGAAAGAGACTGGACAGTCTGAGACTTGGGCAAAAATAACCACGTATTCATGGTGAAAACTCCTGGTTCAGATGCGAGGTTGCAAAAGGTAAGTTCAATCACTGAACTACAGGAATATACGAGTTGAATCGCGGGTTGGATGTATGGGTCTGAGAAAATTCTGGGAGATTTGTCGCAGAATCTGCTGTAGCGGAGACAATTGTCAGAACCCAGAATATCGGAGCCAGGAGCCAGGAGCCAGAAGGTTCGCCTCTCCTGGCTCCCGACTCCCGATCTCTTCCCTGGTCAAGATTTTTCGCTCTCAGCGGATATCTAAATGGCGGCCTGCAACTCAAAGCTCCTTAAAGACTGTCAGAGCAAAGCCCTAGACCAAAATCTCATCGTCCAGAGAAGTTCGCAGAAACAGAGTGCAACCTGAGTGGGTGATGGGCTGATGCACCGTACCCACCGTGGACTGGATACGATCGCCCGCCCCATAAAACTGGCCATTAATCTCTATATCGCCCTGGAGCACCACTATTTCTTCATCCCCAGCGTGGCAATGCTGGGGAAAATCTACCGGCCCCAGGCTGCGGACAAAGCAGTCAACCCGACGGCTTGCCTCATCAAGGCGTACAGTAGCTACCTCGATACCGGGGGCAAATGGGTAGGGTTGCCACGTAGCCTGAGTAGATTGTTCTAGCAAAGTGGCGATAGAAGCGGGAATCGTTGCCTCTGCGATAGGCGCTGAATCAGCGGAAATTTTCTCAAAAAGACGATCTTTCAAGCTAGCGGCCATTGGCTGCAGCGGAGCCGCATAGGCAAGGGCAGCCACAGCTTCTTCTAGCCCAGCAATGTCCCCTGCAAAGGCCAACGCATCGGCCTGGGAAGGCTTGGACCTGAACCTGCTCTAGTTCAGCTAGAGTCTCATCGTCCAGCCGCGTCAGGGCGTAAGAACAAGCTAATTCAGACAAACTTTCAGGTTTCACAACATACTCTCCTGCCTTTCATTATAGAGGGAGCCTTAGGGAGGAAGAGATAAACTCACCACGTTGAGCTAAAGAGAGGCGGGCTAACAAGATACAGGGGCGGCAAAGTCGGAATATTCGTCATCCATAGAGGTACGGAAGAAGAACTGACACCCCCCCTGGGTATGGGGGCATGGCTAGAGCTTGGTAACGAGTGGATATAATCCCCCGGCCCAAACACCTCATCACCGATGATTAAATCTCCCTCCAGCATAAAGATTTCTTCAGTGCCAGCATGGCGATGCCAGGGGTAAGAAGCTCCCGATTCAGCCCGTAAAAAGCCAACGATTTCTCGCTTGACCCAGTCCCTATGAACGATGGCTACGGTGATACCCGGTGCCGGATGAGACTGCCAGTCTAGATCCCGCGATCGCACCGCCCAGTACGGCTGGGTCACCCGCTCTACCGTAGATTTATCAACGGGTTTAGGCATAGAACCATCTCGACCTAGCTGATCAAACAGCTTTACCTTGAGAGCGTTATCCAAAGGTGCTGCGGGGCGCCATAGGGAATAGCTGTAACAGCTAGCTCATAGCCGATTAAATCCTCAGCTAAATCTGGGCAGTTGGCTACCTGCTGCTCAACCCAGACCCGCTCCGAGTCGCTCAGCAGATTGAGCGCATAGAGTGGCGCTAGGTCACAAAAGCAGTAGTCTTGGTTGGTCATGGTTCTTGATTTTGACAATCTGCGGCCCAGCTACCAGTGCTCCTGAGGGCTGAGGGCAGACTTTAGCTTGCTTAATCCTAACCGAATCCGAGTTTTAACGGTGCCAAGAGCTAGGCCAGTTTGAGCCGCAATCTCGCTCTGGGTCAGGCCTTGATAATAGGCTAGTTCCAGAACTAGTTTTTGTTCATCGGGTAGGGTTTTCAACGCCGCAATGACTTGGCTGCGACGTTCGCGAATCACTACATTCTCAAATATATCTACGTTAGCCGCCTGCGGTTGGATCTCTTCGGCATCCATTGAAACCGTAGTTGAAGAGCCAGACCGTTTTACCTTGCGTAGGCGGTCTAGCAGTCGGCTGCGGGCCAGCGTAAACAGCCAGGTGTCGGCTCTGCCCTTCTGTGGATCGTAGCGCTCGGCAATGCGCCAGACCTGGGCAAAGACATCTAACACCACTTCCTCGCTTTCCTCAACGGAACGCAAACTCTTAAAGGCCAGGCTGTAGATGATTCGAGCGTAACGATCATAAAGCAGGGATAGAGCAGCCTGATCGCGCTGGGCAACGCGACTGATGAGTCCAGCATCGTCAACGCCTGGGGGAGTCTCCATCCATCATTCACGCTTTGCTCTTGGGGACATAACTCGGAAGTATACCCAATTCTCTGTTCCCTTTGGGCGGATCTTTAGAAATCCCCCCTGGGGGGGAAGTCAACCTAACCCCTATGCCCTTACTTGCAACCGTTGGGCTAAAATCGCTCAGTATAGTAGAGAGCTACCTGATTACCCAAGCCACGAAATAAAGCATCAAAGGCATGTTCTGCCCAGGGCAGTGTAATCAAGGCAGATGAATTGCCGCTGGCTTGCAGGGCTTTGTGTAACTGGTTGCCAAAGACGGGTTTAACAATGTGATCTCGTTGGCCGTAAATTAGCAGGGTCGGCGGCAGGCCTGGCCTGACGTAGTGAATCGGCGAGGCCTGCTGGTAGAGCGTAGGAAATTGCTCCGGGGTACCTCCTAAAAAGGCTTCAAGCACGGAACAGCTATTGATGGGGTCGGGCACGGGGGGGATCCCGATGGCCCGCTGGCAGATTAACCGGGCCATAGTAGTTGATCACCGCCCGCACGGGGAGTGTCTGAGGCTGAAAAGCGGCCAGCATTGCCAAATGAGCCCCTGCCGACCAGCCCACGAGTGCCAGGCGGTTGGGGTCAAAGCCGTAGGTGGGGGATTGATCGACAATCCATTGTAGAGCGGCCTGAACATCCTCAAGCTGAGTCGGAAAGCGGTGTTGGGGCGCATGGCGATAGTCAATGGCTACTACGGCATAGCCCTGACCCGCCATGTAGCGGCTAAAACGGGCCGTTTCCTCGGGCTCGCCTCGCTGCCAGGCACCGCCATAGAGGGTCACAATGACGGGCCGAGGTAGCCCCCCAGGCGCGACTTGAGGAGGGTGATAGATCTCGAGTTGTAGTGGCGTGCCATCGGGGGCCAGCCGGGTTACCCGTTGGGGCGTTAGGTTGGGGTGTGGCAACCCCCGCACCAACGCCAGGGGCGAAAACGGACGGGGCCGTAGATAGGGGTGTAGTTGGGGAGAAATTTGGGTAGCATAATCTGGGCCTAGTGCCGCCTGCATCTGCGCCTCTGCCCGCTGCACAGCCACCGGAAGCTGTAGTAAAGGCAGGCTACTGAGCACTACCCCAGCAATGCTCAGGCTAATGGTGATAAATCGCAGGGGGGTGTCCATGCGCAACCCTAGGCTCAGCCCCAGCAGTATGGCGTTGCCGAGTAATAGTAGCGGGCTAATTTCCGGTGCGCCTACTCCTAGGGGCAGTAGGGCAAAGGTGGGCGCTGGCACCACCACCCAACTACTGAGGAAAAACCCTATCCCTGCCAGAAGGACGATGACCCCCGTTAGCAGGTGTCTAGAAATTTGCATGATGAGCCCTCAAACCGGTGGTTGATTTGATCTTTAAGCAACGACAGGAAGACGAATTCCCAAACGTTCTAAATTTGCCCACAGCGAGTCAGCCTTAGCATCAGCGCATCCAGGCGGGCCAAATCGGCGAAGCCACCGCCACGCCCCGTGCCTAGGCCACCCGTTTGCAGCGACTCTAGCCAGGAGAGCTGCCAGTACCAGAGCGCTGGTAAATGCCCCTGGGGAGCCTCAAGGCTAAAGTTAAGGAAATCGTAAAACTTGAAAAAGGCCAGCGGA
This sequence comes from Leptolyngbyaceae cyanobacterium SM2_5_2, assembly GCA_012031045.1. Lineage (GTDB taxonomy): Bacteria > Cyanobacteriota > Cyanobacteriia > Phormidesmidales > Phormidesmidaceae > Nodosilinea. Next base: position 984 of record JAAUUR010000264.1, on the reverse strand, counting down.
CGTGGCACGGTAATCATCAACCAGCCCACAGCCTGGATAAAGGGATGGGGATTAGTGGGGCTGAGGCTGGCTGGGTCAAAGGTACCATCTAGCTCGGTGTAAAGGCGCTGCTGCACCGAAAAGCCAAAAGTGGCCAAAGCTCGCATTTACCCACAGGTGGTCAATATCGTGCAAAATTTCGCAGGGAATTTGGGCTAAATCCATCGCGGCTAAACTGCCAACCCCTTCCCGGTTAACCGCGGCCCGCATCAGGGCTTGGGTAACTTTGTCAGCCGCCTGCCATTCCTCTCCCTTGAGGAGATCGGCCAAATCACTCAGTGTCCAGTCTGTGGTCATTACCATAATCGACTTACTCGTTACCCAGGGCGGCAATGGTGGGCGGCAGCGGTGGTGCCCCCATAGAGAGGCACTTTCAAGATGACGAAACAGCCCCTCCACGATCGAGTCACTCACATCGTAGCCACTGTCTAAACTGGGGCAGCACCAGCGCCAGGTTGGCAGGTGGCCAGGGGGCGCACTGGCGCTGAACTGTAGGTTTTTATAGGGCTTGATGCCGCCAGTCAGGCTGATGCGCGGACCACGCCAGTCGAGGGTGCGGAGGAAGTCCGCTGGCTGCCTATCAACTTGCTGGTAAACCTGCTGCTGGGCCTTAAAGCCAAATCGTCCGCTGCTGTAGCGGCTCCAGAGCTCGTCAATGGTTAGCAAATCTACACAGGGTAATTGCAAGAGAGCCTCACGGTCTACGGGTTCCAAATTTTGGCGCAGGGCTTTGAGGATGACGTTTTCCGTTTCCTGATCGGCCTCCTGCCAGAGTTGCGACCAAAGCAACTGGCGCAGGCGGCTGTAGTTAATGCCCAGGGCCGAGCGAATCGAGCCGTACAGTTCGCTACGCACGGCCTCCTCAATTTGCTGGGCCTCATTGGGAGCAATCTTCCACATATGGCGGGCTTGTTCTAAACGGCCTGGTCAAAGGCGGGGGCGTAG
>JAAUUR010000004.1 GCA_012031045.1 Leptolyngbyaceae cyanobacterium SM2_5_2 | reverse complement strand
TGACAGGGCGGGTAAGAACCGATTACGACCTGGGCCTATCGGGAGAGCGCCGGGCTCGCTTGCAATCTGCTGAGGAACAGGTGCGTCTGGCCGAGTTGCAGGTTGAGCAAACGCGAGAAGAACTGCGTCTGAATACCATCACGGATTACTACGCCGTGCAGGAAGCCATCGAGCAGATCCGTATCAACCAAGCCTTTTTAGACGAGGCAGAGCGTAACCTGCGCGACACCCAACTACGGGAAGAGGTCGGCGTTGGTACCCGGTTTGACGTTCTGCGGGCTGATGTGCAGGTGGCTAACGCTCGCCAAACCCTGACTCAAGCGACCAGCCAGCGCCAAATTGCCCAGCGCCAGTTGGCTCGTCGGCTGAATGTGCCTCCCTCGGTAGATCTCACCACCCTGGCGGTAGAAATTGCCGGTACCTGGCCCCTGTCTCTGGAAGAGAGTATTGTGCTGGCCTACCAGAACCGGGCTGAGCTAGAGCAATTTCTGGTAGAACGCGACCTGAATGAGGCCCAGCGTCAGGTATCGTTGTCTAGCATCCGCCCCAATGTTGGCGTTTTCGCGCAGTACGATGTGCAGGCTTTGCTAGATGCCCCGGCAGGGCTAGATAACTCCGCTGACAGTGGATTTTCCCTAGGGGCTCAGCTAACCTGGCGGTTGTTTGATGGCGGTGCCGCCAGCGCTAGGGCGGCCCAGAGCGATCGCGATATTGAAATCGACGAATTTGAGTTTGAAGACGCCCGCAACACGATTCGCACCCAGGTTGAAGAAGCCTATTACACCTTGCAGGCCAACCAGGCCAACATCAGTACGGCCACGGTAGCCGTCAACCAGGCGACTGAAGCCCTGGAACTGGCTAATTTACGGTTCAATGCCGGGGTCGGCACCCAGCTCGATGTATTGAGCGCTACCAGCGAACTGACCGAGGCCCAGGGGAATCTGGTGCGTGCCGTGCTGGACTATAACCGTGCGCTAGCGCGTCTTCAGCGTGCGGTTAGTAATTTGAACGAGCCTCAATAAAAGGGGTTAGGGTCTTGAGTGGGTATCGGCGTAAGCGACAGTGTGGGGATAGGGAAGTTAGGAGCCAGGAGTTAGGAGCCAGGAGTCAAGAGAGCGAAGTTTTCTCGCTCCTGGCGGCTCTTAAAGAGATGTCTTTTGTTTTAGGCTGATCTCCCTTTTCGGTTGAGGGAAAGCGGAATTTCCTGCGCCTATTCCCTTAACCGTCGTGCATGGTGCAGAGGCGATCAATGACCTGCTCTGCGGTCATCAGCCGCTTGAGGACAACTTGCCCAATGGCTGAATGGGTTATGCTCTCTGGTTTAACTTCTACCATTAACACAGTATCTTCCACCTGGTAGAGCCACAGGGTTTCTCCCTGTTCATGAATGGAAAGATTAAGGCGACGGATGTGAGGTTTACGCTGCCAAGCTAACTCGTTCCATAGACCACCAAACTCCCACACCCGGCCTGTTATCCAACCATCAGACAGAAAAAAGTATTTCACCGTTCACTTAGCCACACCACGTTCTATGGCATTATCTCGTGTTCTAGAGCATTATCATCCAGTAGAAGACAATAGAGGGTCAACAACCTCAAGCCGGTCGGTCGTGGCGATCGCAGACAGCACCTATCCTGGCTGGGACACACCAACCCGCTAGCAGGGGTTGAGTCAATCTACTCGCTGACGCAGTTTACGAACAAAGCCAAGTCCGCCGTAGGTCATAATCCCCCAGATTAAACTTGGGGTGGGGACGGCCTGCACTTCAGCCACACCCGTTTTGGTTTCGACCAGGCTGACCAGGGTAGGTTCCTTGAAGGTGCGGCTGTAGCGCCCCTTAAACCTTAGGTTTAGGAACTCACCCGGGCCACCTGTTTGGCGCTCAAATTGTTCTATCGCCAAAGAGCCAGGATTTCCAGCAATCAAAAATTCATAGATATCCCCATTCCCTGGGGTAGTAAGGGTAGCGAACACATCTAAGCTATCCAACAAGGCTTCTGGTTGGGATGCGGTTTCTCCAAAGAGGGCAAATCCCAGGCGGCCCAGGGCAAAGGCGAACTCGGTGTTGCTGTCATCAATGGCGGCGGCTAGAGTCAGCACCCCTTTGAAATCAAAGCTCAGGGTTTCTTGGGCGGCTAGCTCAAAGACACCAGAGATCGATGCCTGGCTCTGTGCCAAACCCAGGTAGCTGTAACCATTGCCCTCGGCTGTGCTAATAATCTCATTGCCAGCTAGGGCCAAGGGAATGTTAAAACGTGCCGCTGCTTCGGCCTTGGCTATGGCAGAGCCACCCCCCAAAGCGATGGATATGGTGTCTGTGTCGGCATCCGTTGCGGTAGTTAGGGGCGATCTTGAGAAATTGCTAAATTCAAAAACGCTGGAGACCCCGGCAAAGGTGGCGGCAGAAGCGAAACTGGCTAGGGTCAGAGTAGAGGTGATTGCAGACAGCACAACCACTGGCACGGTTTGCCAATAGCGCAATTTATACATAGCCATAGATGGAACGCCTCAAGAGCAACACGATTAAGACAGAAGTGAATGAACCACGCTCAACCAACTGTGCCAGCAGAGTGGGGGTAGCCCCTAACTTGGCATGGCACCCTCGCCAGACGGGGGTGAACTCGCAGCAAAACGAACCATAGATCTGACATAACTCAGACCGTTGGGTAACAGCCGCAACAACCCAAACCTGCTCGGTTTACCTGAATGCGATGGCAGGGCTTGAAACGAAGCAATAGAGGGTTGTGATGGCTGGGTAGGTGCAAACCTGGTTGACTAGGAATGGCGCTGGGGGAAGCGCCAGGATGAATGGGCTGGGGGCACAGAAGGGACTGTGTACGTGCAGGGGGTTACAGAGTTATCTCCAGATTAATCCGTGTAAATACCTGTGTCATCAAGTTGCCATAAAGAGGTGGCGACTCCGTGTAAATATCAGCGCTGTGATGTGGCTTCCTGATGCTACCGCTACGTTAAGCCTGATAATCGTCTACTTGCCTGAGCGGATGAATTCCTTTAGAGTGTGTGTCATGTTCCCATGAGATTGTGGAAACTCTGTTCCCAAACTTCCTAGCTATTCAACGTGAACGGGTTACACAATCACCCTCTTTTGTATACCAAGTTACATTTTTGTCCGCTTGTTCTGTAGATGACGTCCATCCGTAGAGTTGCTGCATTGCTATGAGGTTCTATGGGCTATGGTCGAGCATAGGTTTTGGATGTTAATGAACCCACGTCATGGGTCAGTTTTTTTGGTTTTGGACAGTTTTTCAAGGTTTAGACACCTTGCGCGCTTAAGCACGGTCAGATCGGCTTCTGTTACGATTTGATACATTTCTCCAGAGGCAAAGTGGTAAGCATTTTGTTGCCACAGCAGCAAAATTGTCAGCACCACCTACATCCTCTGAAATGGCTAATGCAGCCTTAAAAATTTTGCTGGGTCAGGCACTACAACGGATGGTGACCTGCCCCAGTGCTATTGCAGTCAGGGTCATTGTCAAGGATAGGCACTATGAGTCAACATCAGCTCTTCCAGCCTTCTTCACCATCGTCTTTGCAAGCGAGCTCGGCGGAACAGCTCTTTGCAGAGATTTTGGCCGCCGCAGGAGTCGATCCGGGTCTCATCTCCATTACTCCAGAAACCTTTAAACCGTTGGAATTTCGGTTAGGAGAAACGCTCTGTTCAGCCAGTGATGGGAATGGAGCGGCATCGTTGCAGAGCGATTTTTATTTGCTCGGCCTGGGCAAAGTCCGTTTATTGAGCTGGAGCCCCACGGCTAAGCGGGCTGTAACCCTCCAAGCCATGACGGTGGGGGACTGGTTTGGGGCCGATGCCCTGCTGCTGGCTGAGAAGGCATTGCCCTATCAGGTGATCGGTAGCCATACCGGAGTGGTCTATCGATTACCCGGCGATACGTTGGTTCAGTGGTTAGAGCGTTGCCCTAACCTGAGACACTATCTGGCCAGCCACACGGCGGTTTATCAGCGCACAGCATTTTTTCGTGGTCTAAGTACATTGCAGCACTGGCCAGGGCCAAAAATTCGCGCCCTGGTTAACCATGTTGTGGATTACCGGATTCCTGCCCAAACTCCTTTAGAACCCTGGAGCCAGCATAAAAACGGTCTTTTCTGGTTACGAGCTGGACAAATTCAAGGGCAGCACCCGCAGCCACCGCAGGTTGGAGAAAGCTGGCCGGGCGAAGCCTGCCTCAACACCGACTGGCGTGCGGCAACAGAGCTGGCCGTGCACTATTTACCAGCTGAAGCCTGTGCAGAGCTAGAGTTATCCCTGCAGCCATCTTCCCAGCGTCAGGACGCATCCCTAGCCCCACAATCCCCGGCCCAACCACCGCCGTGGGCGGGGGCCAATGGCTCTGCTAGTCGCTCACCAGGAGTATTATCTAGCTCTGAGGGTATGGGCTACTCTCCCCCTAGCCCAGGCTTGCAGGACAAGCCGCCTCGCCGCACAACCAGGGTAGTTTTCCCGAAACCGCTCTATCGGCGGGTGCTCGATCGCCTGCATCGATTTCCCTGGGTAGAGCAGCAGAGCTCATCGGATTGCGGGGCCGCCTGCCTGGCCATGGTGACGCGCTACTGGGGCAAACGGTTGCCAATCAACCTGCTGCGAGAACAGGCCAACGTCGGACGCACCGGGGCATCCCTCAAGGGGTTAGCCCGCGCGGCAGAGAATATTGGCTTTCAAGCCCGACCGGTGCGAGCCAGCCTAGGCCGCATTGCCGAGCAACGCAATCCCTGGATTGCCCATTGGCAAGGGGATCATTACGTTGTGGTGTATGCCATAGACAATCGCAACGTAACCTTGGCTGACCCGGCCCTTGGTAAGCAAGTGATGTCCAGAGCGGAATTTAAAACTCATTGGACAGGCTATGGGTTGTTGTTAGAGCCGACTGAGCGCTTTAGAGCTACCGATGTTCAGCAGGCGTCGTTGGGGCGATATCTAGAGCTGCTGCTGCCCTATCGGCCTTTAATTCTCCAGATTATTACCATTTCCTTGCTAATTCAGCTCTTTAGCCTGGTTACACCACTATTTACCCAAATCATTCTGGATCGGGTGGTGGTGCAGAAAAGTATGTCAACCCTGAACGTGTTTGCCGCTGGCCTACTGATGTTCAGTATCTGGGGCATCATCATGGAGACAGTGAGGGGCTACCTGCTAGCTTACTTTTCCATCCGCTTGGATCTCACGATGATCAGCGGATTTATCAAACATGCGATTTCCCTACCGCTAAAGTTTTACGAATCACGCCGGGTGGGAGATATTTTGACTCGCGTGCAGGAAAATCAAAAAATCCAGCGTTTTTTAATTGGGCAGGTGATGCTGGCCTGGTTGAGCTTTTTAACTGGTTTTGTCTATTTGGGGTTAATGTTGCACTATAACCGTCAACTCACTTTGATGGTGCTGGCGCTAATTCCCCCTATCATCATCATTACGCTGGTTTCAACCCCGTTTTTGCGCAGAATTTCCCGCGAGATCTTTAAAGAAGCCGCCAACCAAAACTCAAACCTGGTGGAAATGATGAACGGCATTGCAGCTGTGAAATCTGCGGCGGTAGAGCAGGAGGTGCGATGGCGCTGGGAAGATTCGTTAACTCAGCTCAATAACGTGGCCTTTAGGGGGCAAAAGTTTGGCCTTGGGCTGGGGGCCGTGAACGGGGCCGTAAACACCCTGGGCAGCACGGCCATGCTCTGGTTAGGAGCCTCGATGGTCATTCAAGAGCAGCTTACCATTGGCCAATTTGTGGCCTTTAACATGATGATTGGCTACGTGCTTGGGCCAGTAGTAATGTTGGCTAATCTGTGGGATGAACTGCAAGAAATTTTTATCTCCGTAGAGCGGTTAAACGATGTGTTTGAGGCTCAGCCCGAAGAACCGCCGGGCCAACCCATGCTGGTGTTGCCGCCAATTCAGGGTGAGGTGGCGTTTGAAGCAGTGACCTTTCGTTACGATGAAGAGGCCGACCAAAATACGCTAGAAAATCTTTCCTTTCGCGTAGAGCCAGGCCAAACCCTCGCCATTGTGGGGCGTAGCGGTTCTGGAAAGACAACCCTGGTCAAGTTGCTAGAGGGGCTGTACCACCCTAACCGAGGGCGAGTTCTGATTGATGGCCATGATATCCGCCATGTGTCGCCCTATTCCCTTAGAAACCAGCTTGGCGTGGTGCCCCAAGAATGCTTTTTGTTCTCCGGAACCATTCTGGAAAACATCACCCTCTACCGCCACGATTTTTCCCTGGAGCAGGCGGTAGATGCGGCCAAACTGGCGGAAGCCCACGCCTTTATCCAGGCGCTCTCGCTGGGCTACAACACTAAGGTTGGTGAGCGGGGATCGATGCTCTCCGGTGGGCAGCGGCAGCGTATTGCCATTGCCAGGGCTCTCTTGGGTAACCCTAGAATCTTGATTTTAGACGAGGCCACCAGTTCCTTAGATACTGAGTCAGAGCGGCGGTTCCAGCGCAACCTGATGCAAATTAGCCGCGATCGTACCACCTTTATCATCGCCCATCGCCTATCTACCGTACGCAATGCCGACTGTATTTTGGTGCTAGATCGGGGTGTTTTGGTGGAACAAGGCACCCACGAGCAGTTAATGGCGGCCAAAGGGCTGTACCATTCATTGGCCCAGCAGCAGTTAGATATCTAAAGTGAGGCAGCAATAACCCACCGGTCTATTCATTTGGAAACCCTTGGGAAATCTGGGCTTTCCGCTCGGCCTTTTGCCTTCTTACTTCTGCCTTTTGGTACTGGCTTGGCCAACCGGAATCAGGACTTGGCAGACTATGTTGTCTGGCCGACACAAAAATTAGGAATAGCCACGCTATGATAAAGCACTGAGCACGTGCATGAATCCACTGATTGACTTTAGAGAAGTCTTGGGGATTTAGTAAGATTTAATCAACGTGTTAGCCAAGGGTGATTATAGAACCGATTAGATTAAATAAGGCTTAACTTCTGTCAAAATCCCTTGTTAACTAAATAACAAAGAAATGGATTGGTGCTTTTTCTCAAGTCGCACTTCAACTTTCGTAGCATTCGGGAACTGTCCTATACACAAGAGTTTGAATCCCTTAACTGACTCTAACTGCCATTTTGGCATTGTGTTTCCCACAGTTCTGTGTAAACTGTATCTAAACACACAGCAGCTTATAATTTCCTAAGAGGAATTTATTTATCTTTCAAGCCTATATTCCCAATCTTTTTGACTATTTCTAAGGGTTTATTTGAGAGAGTATTGACCGGATATTTACATAAGATTTCTTCCTTGAATAAACTCTTAGTTTTGCGGCCTCAGCAGCTAGTTCCCTGATTGTATTGACCTTCCATTGCTGTTCGACAAACTAAAGCAGCCCTCATTGAAAAGGCCTGTTGATCTGCTCGGCCTTGCTCAAAGTCCCTTTAGAGCGTTAGCACAATGACGTTGAAAACACTTGTTTCCCAAAGCTCCCCTAAGTCGGCTCAAGCTCACCCAGTGAGCCACCCAAAGGAGGGTTTGGAAGACCTCAATCCCCAGGTGGCAAGGTCAATTTTGGGTGGGGTAGGAACCGCCACTGCCCCTGCCGAAGGGCAAGTCAGCACTCTGCTGGAAACGGCCAAAGTGGCTCCGGCAATTTGGAGCGAGTCTCTGCAATCGGTTTTGGAACAGCCCCCTGTCTCCCTGCCACAGCACTTTGATGTTAGGAGGGATTCTTTTTACGGCCATAGTCGGCACTTGGGCCTGGTTTGGCAGCCTGGAAGAGGTCAGCATAGCCCAGGGGCAGCTAGCGCCTCTGGGCGAAGTTTACCAGGTGCAACCCGCCACTGCCGGTGAAGTAATTCGCCTGGCCGTGAAGGAAGGGGATCATGTTGATCAGGGGCAAACCATTGCCGAGCTTGATCAGCGCCTGATTGAGAAAGAAATTGAGCGGTTAAGCTATTCCCTGAATGCTTACCGACAAAAGCTAGCTCAAACCAAAGCTCTAATTCAGCAAACTCGTCTGGGCTTAAGCACCCTCCAGACAATTTCCAGGGCTGACATTGCCGCCCGGCAATCGTCGATTGCAGAAGAAGCAGCGGCCATTGCCACCAATGAGCGGATGTTGAGTCAACTCCAGGTGGATCGCGAGGCCCAGCTAGCGCGCATGGATCGGCTGGCTAAACTAGTGGAACGGGGAGCGTTTGCTGAGGATCATCTGTTTCAGGTAGAACAGGAATTGCGAGATCGGGATCGTTCCATCATCCAGGCCCAGGGGATGGCAGAGCAATCTAGCGCCACCATTGCTCAACTACAAGCAGAACTCGACCAGACCAAGGCCATGGCCCAAAAGAACGAGTTAGACGCGACTAAGCAGCTCCAGCAGCTCCAGATTGAAGCTACCCAGCTCGAAGCCAGCATCCAAGAAACTCAGGCTCTACTAGAGCGCAGCCAGACCGAGCTAGCCCAGGCAACCCTGGTTGCCCCAGTCAGTGGCACTATTTCAGCGCTGGAAATTGACAATGTGGGGGTGGTTTTGCAGCCTGGGCAAACCATCGCTGAAATTGCCCCCAGCACAGCGCCCCTTGTATTGTCGGCCCTGCTGCCCAGTGAAAAAGCAGGGTTAGTGAAAACCGGTATGCCGGTCAACGTTAAGCTAGATGCCTTTCCCTACCAGGACTATGGCATTGTTACCGGCGCGGTTCACGCTATCTCACCGGATACCAAGGCCCATGAACAGATGGGGGCCGTTTACCGGGTCGAGATTACCCTCGACGCAACGGACATCACCCACGAGGGCGAAAGCGTGGCCTTTAAAGCAGGCCAAACGGCTACCGCCGAAATTATTGTCCGCAAGCGCCGCATTATTAGCTTGATTTTGGAACCCATACGTAAGCTAAAGCGCGATAGCCTGAGTCTTTAGCCCTTACTAGCCCTTAGATGACCTTACGGTTTTCCCCAGACTGACAGATAACAACTGCACCAGCTATGGAGATGAATACTATGGTTTCTCGATTTGGCAACGATCGCAATCGAACCATGAGCGAAGATCAGTTTTGCCAGGTGGTAGACGCCATCTTAAACGGTAAGTATTCCTGGGCTTGCCTACTCATTTTGCAGTTTGCCGGGTACAATCCCCTGCACTACATCCCCTATCGCACCTATAACCGGCTGATGAAGGAAAATAGCCCGGCTAAACAAAGGCATCAGCCCCAAAGCGAAAACAATTCTGAGCCATCGCTCGCCGTAGAGAATCTGCCCCATCTTCATTCCTTAGACAGTCGCGCTAGCCGAGTACGGGGTGGTTTTGTAGATCTTCTAGAGTACCCCTTTGTGGATATCCGTACAATTTTGTCCCGCTGGAACTAATATCCGCAGAAATCACTATGAACATCATTGATTTGTCGTATTTAGACACCATTGCAGCCGAGACTTCCCTGTTTGGTGGTGCATCTCTAGCCATAACGGCAGAAGCTTTGGCTAGCGGTAGCAATAGCCTGACGCTGACTGATACTAATACCCTGGTACGTACAGTGCCGAGTGGTAAGGTCACCATTGGTAAAGGTAAAGGTAGCGCCATCGCGACCGGCGATGACCCCTACGCCAACGTTTCATACTGGGCTGCAGGGTTTGACAAAATAATTGTTAAGGAAGGTGCTAAGCAGGGCAAAAGCTACGCTTCTGATGCTCTGAGAATTATTGCCTTAGATCTACCTAACCACTAGTAGATAACGTCTGCCAGTTTGGCAACTAGAAACACCTCATCTTAGCTACGCTTCTAGAAGCTTGGAGATACACCCGTTGTTAATGAGGGGGCAACTACCACTACGTAGTTTACTCGTGGGGTGAAAAATTACCAATGAGAATTCTAGATCTTGAGCATCTAAATCTGTTAGAAAGTCCTCGGTCTTTGCGGGGAGGAAGGCTGGCTGGGCCTGTAGGCCAAGGGCTGGTAATCTCCAATGAAGGAGGCAAAATCACCATCATAGAAAATGGTGTTGAGGTGTTTTCCTACACACCTGAGAGCCCATTCCAAGGATTCTCGCTGTATTTGGAGGGCGCTAGTGGAGTATCTACCCACTGCCAGGCTGTAGCCAATGGCGAAACAACGATGTCAATCTGTGAAGTCAGCTTTGGTTTTCTTGAACCAAGTATGCGAAACCCAAGTTTCGCCTGGTTTTTGCGACCTGTTTAAGGCCTAGGCCGTTGGGCATAAATCAATAATGCTATAAGATGTGCTGCGGTATTAGCCCAACGTTCTGTTGGTTGATTGTGGTGTATCACGCTAGTGGACTATTAAGCCTAAGTTAGGAGGTTGGGTGGTGCGCTAGCAGAATCTAGCGGAGCCTACTAATGTTAGGTTCCACTACATTTCAGCCAATCTGCTGGCTCCCTATTTTTTAGTCGTGACACCGCCCCAGGCAATAGCGCCTCCTAAATAATTAGGCCCGTCTACTCATTGCAAAGCTAAACCCATCCGGATACCATCTAAAGCCTGATCATCCTAATGGTCAGGCTTTGGAATATTAGGGTGTTATCAGGATAGCTTAGAAAACACAAATCGAGAATATTTTCGTTATGAGTTCATTAAGAAATAGCGATGGTTGATCAATATTTTGAAAAGTGATAGAGCTACATTCTAGCTATCTCTTTTAATTCAATAGTTTGAGAGTTTAGCCATAATAAAACTGTCAATTAAATGCCATTTTGGCAACCACAAATTCGATCAAAGTTTTACCTTATAAATGTCAGCCAAACAGGTTGACAGAAACCGAAATTTCTCAAGAGGACAATCCCATGATTATCTCTGACCTAAACTACCTGCAAACCGTTGATGCCAACGTTGAAGGCGGCTACTACTTTGGCCCTTCCTCTAAGACCATTGTTGTTGCTGACATCAAAGAGAATCTGAAAATCAACAAGGAATTCTACGGTAAGACTGTTGTGAAGGGCAACTTTGCTGGTGCTCAAGCCAACGCTGATGCTGTGGGCAAGAACACCTCTACCCAAGCCATCACCGAAACCTTTGTTTTACAAGGTAAGGCTTCTTCCTCCGTGGCTACTTCTGTTTCTGCTACCTCTGGCTATTCTTACAAGTACTAGAGTCTAATTGGGCTCTAGTTATGGCTTTCTATTAGAAAGAAAGCTCGCAAAGAGCTGCTGATGGCTATGTTAGATGGTTGTCGGCGGCTCTTTGGGCTCAGTCTTGAGTAAATTGCGACGATTTACGATTTCTAGCTAGGAACTCCTCTCTTGTATAGCCTGTTCCAATCAGAGTAGCTGTTGCAGCACTAATTATCCAAGCTGAAGTTTGTGATTTTGTAGTTGAGTGAGCCGATAGCTTATGGAGCAACGAATATAGTTTTTCAGAGGATGGATTTATGATAACCATCAGAGACTTAGATGAACTCCAAGGGATTGATGATCTCATCCTGATTGCTGGAGGGGTGAGTACTCAAGTTGTTGGAGCCACTTATACTAGTCATGGTGTTGCCCTAGGCACAATAACAAGTATTGCAACCGGTTCTTTGACCTTCACCAATGGCCGTACATCAACATTAACGACTCAAGCCCCATCCTTGAGTAGAAGTGTGGCCCATGCATTTGGTAGAGCCTCTGCCTATGGTGAAGGATCCACATCACATTCAGCGGCTAGATATACCTCTATATCTGCTTATAGAACTTAGCGGACACACACTATCTCAATAGTTTATCGCAGGCGTTACTAAGCCAGAGTAACGCCTGAGTTCCCCAGTTTTTGATAGGTGGAATAATTATCATTAAAGTATGGTCTATGGAAGGTAAGATTCTTTAAAGGCTCTACTCTGAAGCTGATGAGGATTTGGGCATGGCCATGGATGTAAGCATTATCGATGACTTGAAGAAGGTAGAGAGCCTTAGAGAACGTTGGCAGCAGATATACTTGCTCACCCCTGAGGTTAACTTCTTTGTGTCTTGGGTATGGATATATGGGTATCTCAAATGTCAGGGTGACGCTGGAATCCCCTGGTTTATTTTAGCCGCCAGACCAGATTCAAAAGCAGATTATGTAGCATTCTTTCCGCTGAATATTTTTACTAAAGATGATGCTGAGCTAGGTTTATATAATCAGTTAGGGATGTCTGGAATTACTGATTCTCACTATCCGGGTTTTATCAGTATCCCTGACTATGAGTCAGAGGCGGCAGTGGCCTTTGCAGCTTACTTACAAAATCAGGAAATCTGGTCTGTTATTGAGTTGCAGCACATCCAGCCCAATAGCTCTCGGTGGCGCTACTTCTTAAGCCATTTCCCAGAGAGTCAGGTCAAAATCGTTGATGCACGGGAGCGGATATATAAAGACGAGCTTGACGAAATTGATAACAGTATTTGCCCCTACGTTTCTTTACCCAGCGATTGGGAGCTTTATGTTCAGGGATTGGGTGCCAGTACACGAAAAAATCTGCGCAAAAAGCTAAAGAGGCTGGCAGAGCAATGGAATAGCCCGGATGGATGTCGTATTGTCTACGCCAATGCCAAAAACATTGAAATGGCTATTGATGCATTGCTAAGTCTATGGCAAGCCAATTGGGAAAGTCGAAAAGGGGCTCATCAGTGCGCCAGAATAGCAGAAAGTTGGCGTCCATTGCTCAGGCATTGCTTTGAGCATGATTGTTTGTATCTACCCCTTCTTCACTACGGAGATCGCCCCGTAGGTGCAGTGGCCCATTTCGTGGATCGGTCACAGAAAACTCTACTCTCCTTTATCTCAGCCCGCGATGAAAGCTTTACTGAATTTCCCCCAGGGTTGATTCTTCATGCTGAAGCCATTCGCTATGCCATTGAGCAAGGCTTTGAAACCTATGATTTTTTGATGGGAAATGAGGCGTATAAATATTCCTTTGGAGTTCAAGAGCGACACGTCACGACGCTTCTTATCCACCGCAAAGATTGGATATACCATGACATTGTTCTGAACTCAAGAAGCATCCCGGAGGCTGTCTCCATTGCTGAAGTCTACCATCGCGAAGGTGAGCTAGAAGAGGCCAAAAAACGATATCAGCAAATTTTAGCCTCGGCACCTGGTCAACCGACTGTCCTCTATAGTCTGGCTGTACTTTTGCAGCGGCAGAGAGATTATTCAGCGGCTGAGGCCCAATTCCAACACCTGTTGAAACTACAGCCTGAAAACACTGAGGTTTGGTTTAGTCTGGGTGCCTCTATCAGCAACAGGGGCAGTTATCCGCCGCTGTTGAGACCTATCAGCAGGCTCTGAGAACGACTCCAGAATCGGATGTGGTGACGCTAGCCCTGTACTTGAACCTCGGTTATGCCCTCCAGCAGCAAGGGGCTTGGGATGAGGCCATTACCTACTATCAACGGGCTCGAGATCTAGACCCAGCTTCTACCGAAGCCGAGGTAATGTGGGCCAATGCGTTATATGCCCAAAGTCGGTTGCCTGCCGCTGACCTAGAACGCTACGCAACCCTGAACTTTTCCCTGGGCCACCGGCGGCAACAGGCCAACGATATCCCATCAGCCCTGGACTACTATCGCCAAGCTGTGGCTATGCAGCCAGATTGGGCAGACGCTCACTATCAATTGGGCGCAACTCTACAAAGGTCTGAACCTGTTGCCTGGGATGAGGTAATCCCTTGCTTTCAAAAGGCTCTAGCCCTGGCCCCAGATTCTGCGGTGATTCGCGCTAGTCTTGCTAATGCCCGCTTTGCCCAGGGACAATTATCTCCTGAAGAGCGAGAACTGTATGCCGGTGTGAATCATGATCTGGCCACCCAGCACCAACAGCAGGGGAACTGGGACATGGCGGCTGAATACTATCGCCAGGCTACCCGGCTCAGGCCAGACTGGGCAGAAGCCCATTACAACTTAGGGTTGGCTCTGCAAAAAGCACACCCTGGCTGCCCAGAAGCGGCCAGTATCGCTTACCAAACAGCCCAGGCTCTTGACCCGAACCTGGCTAAAGCTGACATTAGCCTCGCTAACTTGCAGTTTGGGCAAGGGACCCTACCGCCTGAACAACTGGCCGTTTATGCCAATCAAAATCATGAGTTGGGGCATCAGTGTAGGCAAGCTGGTGAGCTTCAGCTAGCGATCGATCACTATCGCCAGGCGATCGCAATGAATCCTCAATTCGTAGCCGCACGGGACAGCCTGCGCCTGGCCTTGCACGCTCAGAGTAACGTTCAAATCAAAGTGAGTGTCGCGAAGGAGCCGGTTCTTCACCCGTCTTCCTAACCCCGTGAAGGCCGAATGTCTGGCTTGATTCCCTCAACATTCCAGTAATACACGATCCCGTTACCAGGAGGTTTCCCGATGAGCCAGTCCACGTCGTCTAGTGCTTCTAGTCAATCCAGTAGCTATGCTGGGCCACAGGGAGCCGGTGCCAGCAGCCGTTCCACCGCCACAGGAGCGAATGGCCAAACCAGTACCAGTCAAGACTCTACATTTGTCCCTGGTGGAACTTCAGCCGGGGCCAGCGCCAGCGCCAGTGCTTCGGAACAGGGAGTCACTACCTCTGCCGCAGCTGGCTGGAGATGCTGAGGATTTAATCCTATGGCGCAATGCTATGACTGGCGAGATGTTACCTCTGGTTCATGGATAGTGCAGTACCAACCAGCACCTATCAGCTCACCTTCAACTTAGGTGCAAACTGGATGATGACCGGCACCGCTGATTTTGATGGTAATGGGGAACTGGACATTCTCTGGCAAGAACAAACCACGGGCGAGTTGGTAATTTCCGGCATTCAGAATGCGGCATCTTTAACGACTCTTAGCACCAACCCTGGCCCCGCTTGGTCTGTTGCCGCCACCAGCGACTTCGACAACGATGGCAAGGCCGATATTCTCTGGCGAAATGGCCAGACTGGCGAAACCGCCCTCTGGCTCATGAACGATCAGGGACAAGCCTCAGATAGCATTCTGCTGAGCCCTGTGGCAGGAGAAAATTGGTCTATCGGCGGAGCTGGTGACTTTAATAGCGACGGCTCTGACGATATTGTGTGGCAAGACGCCAACTCAGATGTTCTGACGGTCTGGCTGATGGAAAATTCCCAACCGACCGGCGAGGTGTTGATGATTGATGCGCCAGCAGGTTCTGCCTGGACTGTCGTTGGAGTCAGCGATTTTAATACCGATGGATTTGCTGACCTCCTCTGGCGGGACACTACAGGTAAAACCGTGATCTGGTTGATGCAGGGCAACCAAATGATAGGTGGTGGAGAAGTTGAAGGAGCATTTGATAGTAGCTGGCAAATCACCGTTTAGAAAGGGAGAAGGGAACATGGCGGCTATAAATTCGTCTCAGTCAAAATCTATCGCCTCAAGCCGAGACACGGCTCAATCCTCCAGCCGAGCCGTGTCTCGGGTAACTCAGCAGGGTGCAGAAGTTAGGGCTCAATCCTGGGCACGGTCGGCCAGTGGCGAAATTAGCCACAGTGAGAAAGCAGTTATTGTGGCTGGAGCGCAGTCAGCGCAGGTCAAAGCCCGTGCCCAGGCTACCGATGACGAGGCTACGACCGCTTGCTCAATGGATAGTTGAAAATCGTAGCCGTTATAGTTTGCGTGAATGGAATTCAATGCTTCCACCACTGCAATGTATTTCGCTGGAGAACTATCTGCCAGTCCCCTGGGCAGGGTCATCTTTTGCAACTACCTGCTGAAGTTTCATTCAGTAAAATTTCCCGGTATCCCGCTGATATTGATCGTAATAACCAGCTTGACGGCATGGCTATTATGGCGGTTGAGACTGGGGAAAATAGAGGGCACGGCCTTAAATATCCTGGATACTTCTAATACCATTATTCTATCGGCTGATTACCTGATTTTTTCTATTCCTGGGTAGCAAAAGGAACGTCTGCCCGCAAGAAACCTTAATACTCAAGAATCCTGGCAAGATTGGCAGATAAATTGGATAAAGAGATGGTATTTTGTATATAAAGATTCCATAAAGCTGTCAATCTGAAAAGGTTCCATGGTGCGGCTAAGCGGCTTATCTATCAAATCTAATGACGTTGTAGCTTACCTGAAGCAAGAGGTTCAAATTAAGGACGTCTATCAGAAGATTGCCCACCGGCATATTGTTGACCGGGTTACCCAGGAGCGCGGCATTACCGTAACCCCGGAGGAAATTCAAGCCGCTGCCGACCAATTCAGGTATGACCACAAACTAGAGAGCGCGGCTCAAACCTTTGAGTGGTTAGATGAGCAGTTACTCACCCCTGACGATTGGGAAACGGGCCTTCAAGAACGCTTGCTCACTCAAAAACTGGTCGAGCATTTATTCAGCCAGCAGGTTGAAACCTATTTTGCCCAAAACAAAGTTCAGCATGAGCAGGCCATTCTCTATCGCATTGTGGTGCCTTACCATGCTTTGGCCCAGTAGATTTTTTATCAGGTTGAAGAGGAAGAAATCAGCTTTTTTGAGGCCGCTCATCTCTACGATATTGATGAACGCAGACGCCTAGCCTGTGGTTTTGAGGGCAAAGTATCTCGCTGGCAGCTAAAGCCCGATGTTGCCGCCAGGGTTTTTGGCGCAACGCCGCACGAGGTGATCGGCCCAATGCAGATTGACAATGATTTTGAACTGATTATGGTAGAAGACTTTATACCAGCAGAATTGACTCCTGATGTGCGGCAAACGATCTTAAACCAACTGTTTGATGAATGGCTAGAAAGTGAACTCAACTACCTAATTCATAGTGAGGAATCTGTAGTATCTAACAATGGCAGCTCATTACAAAATTGATGCAAGATTAAGTTATGTAAGAATTGCCAACTTGGCCTGTATGAATAATCGCTTCATTCTAATGTTAAGGGTGTTGAGTATTATTCCTCGACGAGGTATAAGCTATGCGACATCCCTTTGATTTAAGCTTTGATGAACTACTCGCTCAGGATTTGGAATTTGAAGACTCACTACCCAACGATGAGGCTGAACAAATCGGCGGTGGATTTTGGGCCACTACGCTAGCTTTGGGTGAGGAAGGTGGCCACGGCCCTTCCCGCCCACATCCCAGGCCCAAGCCCTGGCCTTTTCCCAAGCCTATTTGCCCGCCTCACCCCCCAGAAGTCACCACCAAGGCTTTGGGTGAAGAAGGCGGTGGCCCGTGGCCCCATCCCCCAGAAGTAACGACCTTAGCCGTTGGAGAAGAGGGGGGAGATTACCTACATTAGGGCTTAAGTCCGTGATTACTCTAGTTCTCGGTACGGTCTCCGATGCCCATGCGGCCCACATACACAGGGCATTGGAGGCCGCTGGCCAAGAGGTCTACTACTGGGATACGAGCCGCATGCCGAGCCAAATGCAGCTCACCTGGGAACCGGCTAGGGGCCATGGCGTAATGACATTGCCCACTGGTAAATGCCTGACTGCGGCAGAAGTGAGCAGCGTTTACTGGCGGCAACTCTTAGATGCGCGCGTGCCCAACGGGGGTAACGCCTACCCCCACCACATTGCCGTTAACGACACGATGGGCCTGCTACGAACCTGGTTACAGATAGACTCGATCCGCTGGATCAATTCCTGGTCAGCGTTTCAGTTTCATCGAGAAAAACCGCGTCAGTTGGCCACCGTGCATCAGCTTGGGGTTAGAATTCCGGCTACGTTGGTAAGTAACTGTCCTGGGCAAATTCAAGCCTTTGCCCAGCGTTATGACCAGCTTATTTTTAAGCCAGTTTATGGCGGTGCCCATACCCAATTTGTTACTGACAAGCACTTGCAATCTGAGCGTTTACACAACGTGTTAAAGCTATCTCCTGTGACCATTCAAGCCTACGTCCCAGGCACAAATATTCGCACCTATGTGATGGGTGATGAGGTTTATTCTGCGGAGATTCAGTCTCCAGATTTAGATTTTAGAACAGACGCAGCCGCCCACCTGATTCCCCATTCGTTACCAGAGGATATAGTTGAGCAATCCCGCCAGATTGCCCGTGCCCTGTTGTTAACCTGGACAGCCATTGACTGGCGACTTACCCCTGGGGAGGACTATACCTTTTTAGAAGCGAACCCCAGCCCCATGTTTTTGCATTTTGAGAAGGTTACCGGCTTTCCAATCAGCCAAAAATTAGTTGAGTTGTTATTATCGCCATCGCCTATGGGTCAGAGCTTAACCCCAGGTTAGTACAGGCAAGGGATAGTAGGGGCAGTCTCTCCCACCGCTGGCTATGACCCTAGATTTGGCGTTGCTACTTAAAGACCACCCAGAGGTTGTGCTGTTTGTGCTGCTGGCTCTGGCTTACCTGATTGGTCGCCTGCGCATTGGGCCGCTGGATCTGGGCGCACCACCAGGTATGTTAATTGCCGGGCTAATTTTCGGCCACCTCGGGTTCACGGTGTTGCCAGGAATTGAAACCATTGGCCTGTTTTTGTTTCTTTATGCGGTGGCGTTTCAGGCGGGGCCAGCTTTTTTTACTGTGGTACTGGCTGACGGGGTGAGCTATGTAATGCTAGCGGCGATCGCCACAGTCGCTGGCTTTTTGCTGACGCTACTCTGTCAGGCCATCTTTCAGTTTGAGCCAGGGGTGGCGGCGGGGCTTTTGGCCGGGTCGTTAACCAGTCCGGCAGGGGTGGCGGCCGCTTTAGATACGGCCTCCTCTGGAACCCTACGATTGCCGGGTTCGGCAACTACGGATGGCATTCTCAGCAATATTAGCGTGAGCTATGCCATTACCTTTTTAATTGGCGATGTGCTGGTGCTATTGCTGGCACGAGGTATGCCCAAGCTATTTCGGTTTGACCTTAGGGCCGAAGCTCATCGAGCTGCTCAGGAAAAGCATGTGGTAGAAGGCGACGTTCAAACCAGGGCCGACTGGCAGCTAACCCGCCGCGCTTATCGAGTGGCCAAGGATCACCTGGTGGGTTTGCCGCTCGCTTCAGTGCAGGAGAAAACCGGCTGTTCAATCATTAAACTCAAGCGCAAGGGTAACCTGATTGAGTTTGACGGTGAAACTATCCTCCAGGCTGAGGACGGGGTGGCCGTTTGGGGTCGCATCAAGCGGCAGGATTTGTTAGATGAACTCTTTGGCAATGAAATTGAAGACGAAGACCTGCTCACCTTCACCATCACCAACCAGGAGGTCACCATTACCAACTCGGAGTGGGTGGGTAAAACCATGGGCGAAGCGGGCTTTACTGAGCAATACGCCTGTTATCCTACGCGCTTGAGTCGCGGTGGCATTGAGTTCCCGGTGGCCCCTGGCTTGGTGTTAGAGCGGGGCGACGTGCTGACGCTGACGGGGCCAAAATCTCGACTTCACGCCCTGACCAAGCAACTCGGCCATGTTGAGGAGAATGTCAACGCCACCGACCTGGTCACCTTTGCCGCAGGCATTGTCGGCGGTTTTTTGATTGGCCAGATTAGTCTCAAAATCGGCGGTTTTACCTTGGGTCTGGGCACAGCTGGCGGGCTGTTGCTGGTGGGTATTTTGTTGGGCTATTTACGCTCTGTGCATCCTACCTTTGGCCGGGTGCCCCCGGCGACTCTGTGGGTGTTTAAGGAGATGGGGCTACTGTTTTTTTTGGCGGGCGTCGGCGTGGAAGCCGGTCATGGCCTGGTCAACGCCATGCGCACTACGGGGCCAATGATTCTGCTATGCAGTGCGTTCATCGCTACGCTGCCAGTGCTGGCGGCCTACCTCTATGGTCGCCGAGTGGGCCACATGAACCCGGCCCTGCTATTGGGAGCGGCTACCGGGTCAGTCACCTGTACTCCGGCTATGGCCGCCGTTAGCACGGATGCCAAGAGTTCTATTCCAACCATTGGCTACGCGGGTACCTATGCCTTTGCCACGGTGTTTCAGGCCATTGCCGCGAGTTTAATGGTGCGATTTTAGAGGCGACTCGCTAGGAATCGAGCAGTAGAGAAGCAACGAATTAATCCTGGCTAAAGGCTATAAGTTCAATAGAACCAGCACCTATGATAATGGTCGTAATATCCTGACTCAGGCCGTGCTATGTCAGACTCGCATCAACTACCACCTGACTCGTCTAGCAGCGGCGGCCCAGCCAAGTGGATACTGGCCACGGGCTGTATCGGCTGCCTGGTCTTGCCGCTGTTGCTGATGGCGGCTCTAGCCCTGTTGGTGAGCCGCAATACGCGATTTGGAGTTGGCCCTGAGACCGTCCAGACGGATGGCAATGCCCTATTTACTTACACGCTGCCAGAAAGCCAGGGCATTTTTGATATGGCGCTATTTGGTATGGAGGTGACCCAGGTCGCTGGGCCAGGCTCGCCGCCCTCCGTGTTGTTGACCATGGGCAAGTTGCCAAATTACTTACAAAATCCGGCGGATCAAAAATCTCTGGTGGAGTCCTTTCGGGACAACATGACCGTAGAGGGTAGCTATCAACTCAACGAACAGCGCACGGAAGACCGCACCCTCTGCGATCAGCCCGTGTCGGTGCTGATTCAGTCAGGAAGCTTTCAGGATGGCCAAACCGCTTACAACGCCACCAGTTTGCTAACCCTGGTGGCGTATAACAACACCACCCGCTTTGCCTGGATTTTGGCCCACGGAGACACCGCCCAAGAGAACGCTGACCAGGTCTTTAGCTCGTTGGACTGCCAATAACGTCGTTTTGGGTCGGGTAGGCCGTATTCCGCTCAGACCCGATAGTCAGACACCTCAAGTCGGGGTGATAGGGCATCAATGGGAGAGGGCATCAGTTGGCGTGATGGATTTTGTGATGGGTCTGAATGAGTGGGTGGGGTTTCACCCTAAACTGTTACTGGTAAGCATCTTGAGAGGGGTTGGGCATGGTGATGTTAGGGATGCTGGGCCTACTGGTTGTGGCCTACCTGCTGGGCTCTATCCCAACCGGTTACGTTATGGCCAAAGGGCTAAAAGGCATTGACATTCGACAACATGGGTCTGGCAGTACCGGCGCCACCAATGTCCTCCGCACGGTGGGTAAGGGGCCAGCCCTGGTGGTTTTTCTGGTGGATTTACTTAAAGGAGTGCTGGCTGTAGTACTGGCTAGAGCGCTATTTCCAGAGCTGCTGGCGGCCTTTGGCGAAAGCTTGGTTACTTCAGGCTGGCAACCGTGGCTAGAGATGCTAGCGGGGCTAATGGCGCTGTTAGGACACAGTCGGTCGGTGTGGTTGGGGTTTAGTGGCGGTAAATCTGTAGCCACCGGGCTGGGCGTGCTGTTCGCTCTGGCCTGGCCCGTGGCCCTGGGGGCCTTAGGCGTGTTTGGGATTACCCTAGCGCTCAGCCGGATTGTGTCCCTCAGTTCCATCCTGGCTGCCGCCGCCACCCTGGTGCTGATGGTAATGACGGCTCAACCCCTGGCCTACGTGGTGCTTGCGGCCTTGGGTGGGGCCTATGTCATCCTGCGCCACCGCGGCAACATTGAGCGGTTGCTGGCGGGTACAGAACCTCGTTTGGGGCAGACAGCCTCCAAATCCGAGTCTTAAACCACGAGTCTTAACCTAATCGAGGGCTCAGCTCATCCAACTCGCCCTAACGATTACCGTAGCGGCCCCAACTCAGAAAGGCCGTCACCAGGTACAGTACAATCATCGACCCCACTACCGAAGGCACGATGGGGACATCCTGAAAGGCCCAGGTGAGCCAGGGAAAGGTGAGGTTGTACTGGCGCAATAGGTAATTGGCCATCCACTCGCCTAAAAACACACCGGCTAGGCCAATCAGCACTAGGCCGAGGGCTTTGCCGGGAATCTGGCGGGGAATCAAGATGGTGGCAATGGTGGCGCAGGCGATCGCAATCAGAATTTGAATCAGCAGCCGAAGTAGTTCGTCCATAGGTGACAGGTCATCAGGAAGAGGGTGGGGAGGGTCATAGCTGCCCTAGCTCCCTAGCGCGGCGGTGGGCGGCTCGCACGGCTTCAATTAGGGCGGAGCGCAGGCCAGCCGCCTCTAATTGAGCGATCCCGGCCATGGTAGTGCCCCCAGGGCTGGTTACCCGATCTTTGAGTTCGCCGGGATGCAGAGCGGACTGCTGAAGTAACTCAGCGGTGCCTTTGAGGGTTTGGAGGGCCAACTGCATGGCCGTAGCCCGCGATAAGCCTACCGCAACCCCACCATCGGCTAAGGCTTCTACCATCAAAGCCACATAGCCTGGCCCAGAACCAGATAGCGCAGTCACCGCATCCATCAAGTTTTCGGGAACCTCGATGACTTCGCCAACGCTAGCAAAAATGGTTCTGGCCTGTTGCAGTTGGGCTGGGGTTACTCTGTCTCCGGCCGCCAGCGCCGTAATGCCAGCCCCCACCGTTGCTGGGGTGTTTGGCATAGCGCGAACCATGGCCCAGCCCGGAAAGTACTGCGCTAGGCGGGCCAGGGGAACGCCCGCTAATATTGATAGCCCCAGCGGTGGTGAAATGCCTGGGGGCAAACTTGTGGATAGCTCTTGCGCCACCGTCGATAGAACCTGGGGCTTAACAGCCAACAGCACCGCCTGGGCTCGTTCAACCACAGCAGCATTATTGGTTGTTGTTTGTACCCCGTAGGATTGCTGTAAAAAATCTCGGCGGGCAGCCTGGGGATCGCTGACCCAGATGGCAGGAGGTGCAAAAATCCCCTGATCAAGAAGGCGGGATATGAGAGCTTCTCCCATTACCCCGCCGCCAATAACCCCTAATGTCGCTTCTGGCATGGTTTCTCTCTACAAAGGCCGTAACCAAAAGAGCTACAGCCGTTAACCGTTGCTAGAAACTAGCTTGAATAAGCAAATGGGCAAGTCAAGCTGTGAGAGTCGTCATACTGTGAGTAGCTCTAGCTGTGCCAAGGTAGAACCTAAGCCATGCGTGCAATTTGCTCGGAACCCCAGGCGGGCGCAGGGGGCATAGGAGCCGACATGGGCATGGTTTGGGACTGCCCCATGAAGATATCATCTTCATACTCGGTGGGAGTGCTAACCTGCACACAGTTAGGCGTAAATAGGAAGATGCTTTCGCCAATCCGCTCTTGATGGCCGTCAATGGCGTAGGTGCCACCCGCTACAAAGTCCACAGCTCTCTGGGCCTGATCAGGATCCATAATTGTCAGATTGAGTACCACAGACTTACGCTCACGTAGCGCCTGAATCGCCTGGGGCATCTCTTCAAAGGAGCGGGGCTCCATCACTACCACTTCAGAGGTGCCGTTCATGGCACCGGGCATACCAATTACATTGCTGGCCATAGGGGTCATTCCTGGATCAGAGGTTAGGGGACGCTCCCGCAAACGGCGACGGCTGCGAGGCTCTTCGGGCATGGGTTGAACGACGGGCTGAGGGTTTTCTTCCTGATAGAGGTTTTGGTATTCCTCACCGTCCATCTCTTCGTATTCATATTCGTAGTCTGCCGGGTCGTTCAGCCCAACGAAATCCCGCAGTTTGGCAAAGACATTGCTCACAACTTACACTCCACGATGACTAGCACTCTCTTAGGTTGGGCGCACCCCAAATCGAATTTAGGGGTAAATACCCTTGGTTATCCGATGGTCATGATAGCGCCTATTACCAACTTGCCAACGGCTTTTTCAAAATTAGATAAACCGAAGAGCGACAGGGGTTAATTTGGTTTGCCGGTTGCTCTGATAAACAACCCGACCTCGGCGTACAGACCGTAATATCCCGGTTGCAGAATATTTGAGTTCACAGTATACACGAAATCGCGGGAATGGATAGTCCATTCACAATTAGTTAAAGTTTTTCGGCTTTGGCTGTTTCCACGCCCCAGGATGGGAAGGAGCGCTACCAGTCTAATTGGCTGTAGTGATTGTCCAATCCGGGTAGTGGGGATTTGTTCAAGTTAGTAAGCCAATCTGATCAGCGGGATCTTAACTATGTTTGAGAAGGCTGTTTGAGGGCGGTCGTCTTTGGGTATATTGAGGCGAAAAATTCGTTTTCGATCCCTGATGACCTCGCTGATCTAAGTAGGGCGAGGGCCAAATAGGGTGGTTCCCAACCGCACCATAGTGGCACCAGCGGCCACGGCCAGGGGGTAATCGCCAGACATCCCCATGGATAGTTGCTCTATGTGTAGGTTGGCAAACCCGGCCTGGTTGATCCGATCGCCCAGCGCCTTAGCCTCCCTAAACACCTGGCATACCGTTTCTTCGCTGGCTTGCTGCGGCGGAATAGCCATCAACCCTCGGATTTGGATGTGAGTGAGTGGGTCAAGCTGGGGTAGAACCCTCTCTAACTCCTCCAGGTCAAAGCCATATTTAGGCGGGTCAGGCACCAGTTTGACCTGGAGACAGCACTGGGGCGATCGCGACAACTCCAGGGCCGCCTGATCGAGCTTCTCAGCCAGCTTCAAGCTATCAATGGAGTGAATCCACTGAAAGTGCTCAACCGCCTTGCGGACTTTGTTGGTTTGCAGATGGCCAATCAGGTGCCAGGTGATATCGGTTAAATCTGTAAGCTGGGCTTGCTTTTCGATGGCTTCCTGCACCCGACTTTCGCCAAAGTGCCTGAGCCCAGCGGCATAGGCTATGCGAATCACCTCTGGAGGCATAAACTTAGTGACCGCAATGAGAATTACACGGCTGGGTAGCGTCGCCTGCAGGCCAGCGATGCGCTCGGTAATCTGCTGGGCAGAGGCCGTCGCCATTATTGAAAGGTTTGCTTGTAGGTGTGCTGGAGGCGATCGTAATCGGCATACTGCCCAGCTCGGCGCAGTAGGCGAAGACGGTTTTCGAGCATTTGGCGGGCACTGCTGCGACCCAAAGGCTGAAATACAAGTCCTTCTGTGGCGGAGTTAGTCACCAAAAAAAACAATCTCTGGGCGTAGAGGGTAGCAAATAACTCCTGACCGTCATCTACCATGCACACCCTAAAGAGCAGGCCAAAGTTGGGATGGTTGAGATAGGTTTCTGAGCTCATTCAAGTAGGGAAGTTGATGGAGTCATTACAGGTAGACGTTAATTATGTCAGTTAAATTCGCCACATGCATTTTAAGACGTGTTTGCCCTTCTGCATTCATAGAATAGGCGACGGCAAGCTAAATATAGCGTTGGCCCACTAGCTTAGAACAGGATCAACCCATGCATCACCAAAACTGGGATAGCTAGCTGGGGCTCGCAACCGCCCAAACCTCTCCGTCAAAAACCGAAACTTTGGGCATTAGCCCACCAAAGGTTAGTTAACCCAGAGCCAAACCCAAAGCTAAGAGCTGAGCCTGAGCCTTTTGCAGGGATTCTAGCCATTCTCGCTCTGGGTCACTATCTGCCACAATGCCAGCGCCTACCTGCCCCCACACCGTGGAAACGGCTGGGGCTGCTGAGGAAACCGGAGATCCATGCGTATGCCCAAGCAGCAGGGTGCGAATCAAAATATTTAAATCCAGATGGCCGCGGCGATCCAGGTATCCACAGGAGCCGTAGAACAGACTGCGACGAACAGGTTCTAGGGTTTCAATAATCTCCATACAGCGTACCTTGGGGCAGCCGGTGATGGTACCGCCAGGAAAGACCGCTCGCATGACATCAACCGCTGTGCAACCAGGCTTAAGCTGGCCGACTACATTGCTCACCAAATGCATGACATGGCTGTAGTATTCAACGGTAAGTAATTCATCCACCGTTACGGTGCCCCACTGGCAGACGCGGCCCAAGTCGTTGCGTTCTAAATCCACCAGCATGATGTGTTCTGCCCGTTCCTTGGGGTTGGTTAGCAGCGTTTGGGCATAGGTGTGATCCTGCTCTGGGGTTGATCCCCGTGGCCGCGTGCCAGCAATGGGGCGAGTTTGCACCTGCTTGCCTTGCACCTGCACCAGGCGTTCGGGAGAGCAACTGATCACATCACCCCAGGGGGTGCGCCAGTAGCAGGCAAAGGGAGAAGGATTGATGCGCTGCAATTGACGATACAGATCCCAACTATGGGCGGTGGTTTGGGTTGAAAACCGCAGGGAGAGATTAACCTGAAACACATCGCCAGCTTTGATATGCTGCTTAGCTTGAAGGACGGCCTGCTGGTACTCTGCCGCTGATCATGCCAAACCCTAGGAGGATTGGGAGCCGTGTGCTCTACCAGGGGCCAGGTATGATCCCAGGGCCACTCCAGCTGCTTGTCAAAGGCCGCCAGGTCGCCAGGAGAGGAGGCCGCCAGCCATAGCTTTTGCGTCTGATGATCTAGCACAGCAAAGCTACCGGGTTCATACAGAGCGCTACCGGAAACGGTAGGGGATCAGGCTTAACCTGGGGCAGCCGCTCGATTTCCCAGGCCAGGTCGTAGCCCAACCAGCCCAGCCAACCGCCGGTAAAGGGCAGAGTGTGCTCAGCGGTGTCAGCTTCGTCACCAATTAGAGCTAGTGCGTGGCCAGCTTGGAGCTGCTGGGCCAGGGTCGGGAGAATTTGCCCAACCGTAGGAATCCACAGCTGTGGTCGTCCTTGCCTAAAGCGGGGTGGGCCAGCGCAGAGAGAATAGCGGCTGTGCGGTGTTAATTGATGGAGACCCGACTGTGGAGCAGGACTCTCTAGCAGAACAGCCAGTGTTGCCAAGGTAGGCGGTTGCTTCAGGAGATCGCCGTAAAGCGCCTGGAAAAATGTCGGTGCCGGTGCGGTGGGCCAGGGGGGAGCGATCGCACAAACCACGGCTGTTGCTGGCTCAACCCTCGCCTCCCCAGACCCATCTTACCCACCAAAACACCACCAGTAGGCCCAGCGTAAACCAATCCCACCGCCGCAGCACCAGTTGATACCAGCGCACCCGATGCTGATTGGGGCTGGTAAAGCCCCGCACCTCCATGGCCGCCGCAATTTGCTCGGCCCGCAGTAGCAGGTTTTCGAGCAATCGCTCCGTGACCGTCAGCCAGACCTGGGCAGAGCCCCGAAGGCCCAGCTTTTTCCAGTTAATGGCGCGAGTTTGCACCGATCTGACTAGATTTTGCACTTCCTCCAGCACCAGGGGAATGAAGCGCAGGGCCAGAGTTACCGTCAACGCAATTTCGGTCACCGGCAGCCCAACCCAGCGGAGCGGAGCCATCAGGGACTCTAACGCCAGGGTAATTTCCTCTGGGGCCGTGGTTAGCAGATACAGGTTGGTGCCGTAAATGAGCGTAAACAGCAGCGTGCCCACCCGAACGCCTAAATCCAGAGAACGGCGAGTTACGGTGAGCGGCCCCCAGTCAAACAAAACGTAGCGGTAGCCGGTGGGCTGGGGCAAGTCAGGCCGTGCTTCGGGCGGCGACTCTAGGGATGAAATCGCCTCTGGGGTTGGCATCCGGGATGGTTGGCTAACCTCTAACCCATCGGGCATGACAAAGGTGAGCAGCATGACTAATGTGCTGAGTAGCAGCAGCCAGCCTAGCTGCTGCCGCCAGACCCGAAACGGAATGCGCGCCGCCAGGGTGAGCAGTAGCAGCAGCCCCACCAAAAAGAATCGCCACTGGGCATTGGCTAGAATCGGCGTGATGAGAATACTCATCAGCCAGGCCATTTTAACCCTGGGATCCAGGCGATGGAGCCAGGTAATGGGCTGCTCTAAATACAGGCCGATGGGCAGGGAGCGGAGTAAATCCATGGACTGGGATGCTCTATCTTCTACACCTTTAGCTACACGTTAGGCGACTTCTGAAAAAGGTTTCCTTAACGGTGGGCCTTGCCCACCCTACAGCCGTTATGCTCGCTGGATCAAGTTGAGGTTTTTTCCGGACATCGCCTTAGAAGTTGTACCTTAAGAAGTCGTACCTTAGGGGGTCACACCTTAGTGGCCCGGTTAGCGCTGCTGCGTTCTAGATCCCGCATGGCCTTGCCCCGCCAAAAGAAGCGAATGGGAGTGCCCTCAAAACCCAGGTTTTCTCGAAACTGCCGTTCGACATAGCGGCGGTAGTTGTCTTTTAGCAGCTTAGGATCGTTGACGAACAGGGTAAACGACGGGGGCCGCACGGTGACCTGGGTGCGTAGTAAATGCGGCCCTGACGGCCCTGACGGGTGGTGGGCGGGCTGTGCCACTTGGCCGCATCCTCCAGCACTTCATTCACCACCGAGGTGCTAACCCGGCGACGGTGCTGTGCCACCGCCTGATCCACCAGTTCCAAAATTTTAGGTACCCGCTGGCCCGTTTTAGCGCTGACATAGATGCGCTTGGCCCAGTCGAGAAAGTTCAGGCGGGCCTTAATTTGGTGGTCAAAATCATAGATGGTGTAGCTGTCTTTTTCGACCGCATCCCACTTATTCACCACGATCACGCAGGCACGACCGTCTTCTTCAATGCGACCGGCTAGTTTTTGGTCTTGCTCGGTCACCCCATCCAGGGCATCGATCACCAGCAGCACCACGTCGGCGCGGCGGATGGCCTTAAAGGCGCGGTTGATGCCAAAGAACTCGGGGCCATATTCGACGCTTTTTTTCTTGCGAATACCGGCGGTGTCCACCAGGCGATAAACCTGATCGCCGTAGGTCACCTGCATGTCGATGGCGTCGCGGGTGGTGCCTGAAATTGGGCTGACAATGGCGCGGGTTTCCCCTACGAAAGCATTAAGCAGGCTGGATTTACCCACGTTAGGCCGCCCCACGATGGCGACCTTAATGGCTTCCAGGTCGGCTTCGGCGACGGTTTCGGGCAGGTACTCGACCAAAACATCCAGCAGTTCCCCGGTGCCGCTGCCGTGGATACCGGAGACCGGATAGGGCTCTCCTAACCCCAATTCCCAGAACTGAGCCGCCTGCACCAGCCCCTGATCCACCGATTCGCACTTGTTCACCGCCAGCACCACTGGCACCGACTGCTGCCGCAGCCAGGTGGCGATTTCGCGATCCGACTCGGTGGGGCCGGTTTGGCCATCCACCACCAGTACCGCCGCGCTGGCTTCGGCCAGGGCAAGCTGGGCCTGTTCGCGAATGTAGGGCAAAATTCGGTGTCGTCGTCAAATACCAGGCCACCGGTATCCACCACCAGGTAGTCGCGATCGCGCCAAAAGGCGGGCTGGTAGGTGCGATCGCGGGTGACCCCCGGCTGATCGTAGACAATGGCATCGGTTGCCCCGGCCAGACGGTTAACCAGGGTAGATTTGCCCACATTTGGGCGACCGATAACCGCAACAATGGGCAGTGGCATGGCAAAAGGCGTTAGCTATAGAGGGATATGACGAACCAGGCCCAGAGCACAGACCTAGAGAACATTTCCAACGAAAAGCCCAAGGCCCTGAACCAGAGCGACAAAGCGACAAGTAAATTGTCAATCTTACTATTGTAGCGAGGAGATGGCGGCCTGGGGAATTTGACCATCAAAAGCTTGGAAAGCTCTCCATTGACTAAGAACTTGTGTATTAGATTACAGATTTTATTGATTTTCCTATATATCGTTACAAAATTATTGTATACAGTATGCCGATCTGGGTGGTTAGCGTTACTTGGCCAGTTTTTGGTCTTCGGCCTAAATCCCAATTTGATTCCTAAAAAAACTCACCCCAAAAGGCGGCAGATTGATTTAATCCCCACGACTTTGTATCTCATCAAACAAAAAAGCTCGAGGTTAATTGCGACTCTTTGTTAAACGCTTGGGAATTGGTTCTAAAAGAAAATCTTGGAGGGTACATGGCACAGGCAGACTACGGGAGTACGGTAGAGAGCGAATTAGAGGGTGACCGCATAGAAATCAAATCTGATTTGCTATACGGCTTGTACGACAAGCCCCCCGTGGGCGAGGCAATTTTTGTAGCGATTCAGCACGTTTTAGCTTCCTTTGTTGGGATTATCACCCCAGGGATTTTAATTTGTAATGCCATCGGTGCGCCCCCCGAAGATACGGGCTACATCATCAGTATGTCGCTTTTTGTCAGCGGCATTTGTACCTTTATTCAATGTCGGCGGTTTGGCCCCGTAGGCTCTGGTTTGCTTAGCTTACAGGGAACGAGCTTTGCCTTCCTTGGCCCCATTATTGGGGTGGGCACCATCGCCATCGAAGGTGGAAGCAGCGTTGAACAGGCCCTGGCCTTAATCTTCGGGGTTTGCTTTTTTGGTGCCTTTGTAGAAGTTATTCTCAGTCAATTTTTGCACTTGCTCCAGCAAATCATTACCCCCGTGGTCACCGGCACGGTAGTGATGATTATTGGCTTAAGCCTGATTCGGACTGGCTTTTCGAGCTTAGCTGGAGGAGCGGTGGCGCAAAATAATGGTACTTTTGGTAGTACCCAGAACCTGCTGCTGGGAGGTCTGGTACTGGCTTTAGTGGTTATTCTTACCCTGTCTCAAAACCGAATTTTAAGAATGGGGGCGATTGCCATTGCTCTGGTAGTTGGATACATCATTGCGATCATTTTGGGACGGGTTGACTTTAGTTCTCTCAGCCAGCTTCCTCTATTTCGCTTTCCATTACCCTTTCGCTATGGACTAGATTTTAACCTGACGGCCTTTGCCCCATTTGTCCTGCTGTATGTCATCACCGCCATTGAAACCATCGGTGACTTAACCGCCACCTCGGCGGTTTCGGGAGAACCCGTTTCGGGGCCACTCTACTTCCGCCGAATTAAGGGCGGCGTCATGGGAGATGGAATCAACTCTGCCATTGCAGCTCTGTTCAATACCTTTCCCAACACCACCTTTAGTCAGAATAATGGTGTGATTCAGATGACCGGCGTCGGCAGTCGCTATGTGGGTTTCTATGTAGCCGGTATTTTTGCCATACTCGGCTTGATTCCGATTGTGGGCGGCATTTTCCAGGTGATTCCCCAGCCGGTGTTGGGGGGTGCCACGCTGGTCATGTTTGGCTCAATTGCGGTAGCTGGAATGAACATCGTCGCCTCCACCGGTCTAGACCGACGCACCAGCATTATCGTGGCGGTCTCTCTGGGCCTGGGCCTGGGGGTGGTTTTTGCCCTGATGTTTTGGCCGATAAGTCTCCCCTAATTCGCAATGTATTTTCCTCAGGGATTTCCACCGGCGGCCTGACCGCTATTTTGCTCAATATCATCTTGCCCGGTCGGCCAGTGGTTAAAACCAGGCCCCGGAAGGAATCCGCTGAGGCTTAAATAGCGATTTACAGGCGAATTAAGTCAGCGGTTCAGGAGGTAGCGCCAAACCGCTGACCTAGCAGCCCCATGAAACTAGCCATGGTCTGCTTGAGCCTCTTACCTGCTCTTACCAAATCCGAATTCAACAACCCTGAATCAAAACAGGTATCCCGTAGGGTCAAACTGTTATTTGCCCCCACCAACCAGAGCTAGGTACCCAAGACTTGGGATCGAGTGCATCCCACTTTTGCAAGCGTCTACGTCATTCCCACGGAGAGCCTGCCCCCGCAAAGGCGTAGGGTGGGAATCCATTCGAGAGTCAGCTAGCCGCGGTGGATTCCCGTCTGCACGGGAATGACAGTCCAACTAGCCATCAGAATGATGAATTCACAAATTTGGGATGCACCCGAAGGCTCTGAGGTAGACGATACCCCGTTATATTCTCCTGTTTGGGATCTTCCCTGACAGGAGATTTTTGTCGTCTATTCCTGGAAGCGCCCCTGTCCCTGTAATCATTTACCCCTGTTAATCATTTAACAGGGGCGTCTAATTCCTTCATAATCAAAGGTGGTAGTCGTGATGCAGGTTTGCTGAGAGGTGATGTTTTTTTGAAATCTAGCTTAGAAAAATTGGCCTTGAAAATAGTTAGCGCCTTCCTATGTCTGCTGTGCTGGGTAGGGGCAGTCCCTGACGCCTGGGCCCAAGCCGCTAACGGTTCACCTGGGCCGGTGCAGCTTTCCGCCGAGGCAATTCAGTCCATAGCAGATCTGAAGCAAAAGGCGTTTGCCGCTTCTCAGACCGGTCAGTTTGAGCAGGCCGAAGTGTACTGGAGTCAGCTCATCGAATACTGGCCCGATGAAGCGGCCCTGTGGAGTAATCGAGGCAATGTGCGGGTCAGCCAAAATAAGCTGACGGAGGCCCTGGCTGACTATAACCAGGCCATTGCCCTGGCCCCAGATGAACCTGACCCCTATTTAAATCGGGGGGCAGCCCTGGAGGGGTTGGGTCGATGGCAGGAGGCGATCGCGGACTATACCCACGTCCTGGCCATCAATCCTAAGGATGCCGCCGCCTACAACAACCGGGGTAACGCCAGGGCAGGTCAGGGAAACTGGGCCGCCGCCCTAGAGGATCACCAGAAAGCCGTAGAACTTGATCCAAAGTTTGCCTTTGCCCGCGTCAACGCGGCCCTGGCCAGCTATCAGCTCGGGGACACCGAAGGGGCAATTCGGGAATTCCGTAACCTGACCCGCCGCTACCCCAACTTTGCCGATGCCCGCGCCGCCCTAACCGCCGCCCTGTGGGTTGCCGGTCAGCCAGGGGAAGCAGAAAGTAACTGG
>JAAUUR010000263.1 GCA_012031045.1 Leptolyngbyaceae cyanobacterium SM2_5_2 | reverse complement strand
CGCCATCGCCTGAGCATGAGAAGCCCAAGGAAATTATTGCTGATATCGTTAAGACCTTGCTTAAAGCCTCTGGTCGCCGCTATGAACCTTTTGGTTCTACGACCTTTCGCCGGGCTGGCGTGGCGGGGGTCGAACCAGATGCCAGTTTTTACATTCTGAATTACCAGCGGATGATTGGCCGTCGCCGGTTAAAGCCGGACGATCCCCCCCCTGATCTAGCCATTGAAACCGACGTGACCTCAAAGACTACGCTGGCGGCCTATCGGGCGATTGGCGTGCCAGAATTGTGGGTTTATGCCAGCGGTCAACTGACCGTCTACCTTCTGCAAGACGACCAATACAGCGTGGTTAGCCAAAGCCCAACTTTCCCTGGCCTGCCCCTTAGCCAGTGGATTGCCAAAACCATAGATCGCTCCTGGCAGGTAGGGACTTCCCAGGCATTAGAAGAACTGGAAAGCTGGATGAGGGAGTTTAGGGTTTAGGGGGCAAGACCGTACCTCGAACCCTAAACCCTGAGCCCCCCATCTATCAGTCAGCCGAGAACTTCATGGTGCCGCTGCCATAGATAATATCGATAAACAGGTCGCCATCCTGGAAGAAGAAAATGGCCGAGTTTTGCATGGCCGTGATGAAATCATTGCTGATGGAGCCTTCTGGGCAGGCCGCGCGGGTAGTGGCCAGATCCTCCACGGTAAGGCGGTTGTCAGCATTGGTTGTAAAGGCACCTTGCCCCTGGTTACAGTCGGCCTGCATCGCCAGGGTGCCGTCTTCCATGAACTGCACGGTGTAGTTTTCCGGAGGGTTGGCGGTTAACAGTTTGCCATCGTTGTACTGGATTTGCTGAAGCTTCCACACCGTGCCAACCAGGGCCGGAGTGGTGGGAGCTTCGGCAAAGCGCATGGTGCCGCCATCGTAGATTAGGTCAATGAACAGGTTGCCATCCTGGAAGAAGTAGATGGCTGAGTTTTCCATGGCTCTGATGAAATCATTGCTGATCGATTCCTCTGGGCAGGCGGCCAGGGTGGTGGCAATGGGTTCTACAATCAGGCGGTTATCATCCCTCAGAACAAACAGGCTTTGGCCCCGATTACAGTCGGCCTGCATGGCCAGGGTGCCGTCCTCAAGAAATTCCACGGTGTAGTTTTCCGGGGGATCCGCTACTAATAACGTACCGTCGTTAAATTGGATGTCTTGTAGTTGCCAAACTTTGCCAGTGAGGGATCCCGTAGTTGCGGTTGCGCCCGCTGGCGAGAACTGCATGGTGCCGCTGTCAAAGGCTAAATCAACAAACAGGTCGCCATCCTGGAAGAAGTAAAGATTGGCGTTGTTTAAGGACTGTAAAAACTCGGTACCAATGGAACCTTCGGGGCAAGCCGCCAGGGTGGTTGGCCCCATGGTGATGGATACAATGCCATCCTCTAAGGTGAAGGAGCCAACGGCACGGTTACAGTCTGCCTGGACAAAGACCTCACCATTAGGCGAAAAATCAATCGTGTAGTTCTCGGGTGGGTTAGCTTCTAGCAGCTTGCCATCGTTGAACTGGATTTGTTGCAGCTCCCAGACATTATCAATCAGCTTCGTTTCAGATTCAACATCGACCGGCATCACGCAGGCGGTAGCCGTAGTCGCCAGCAGCAGGGATGCACTCAAAAAAGCGGTAGAGCGAAAGGAGATCATGAGCAAACACCTAACTCAAAAACAAAAGTTACTTTCTCAACCTATTTGAACCATTTCCGGTTCGGTCAAGCCCGAACACGCCTCACACCTTGAGAAAGATGAATCTAAATGGTGACAGAGCCCCAAACGAACCACAACCAATATTCAAAAAACGTCAATTATTGAGGTTTTGCCAGGTTTGACGAAATTACCGACCTGGAGAATTCTGTCAATCTGACGTTAATAGAACGTTAAAAGCAACCTACCCCTCCGCCATGCTTTGAGCGAGGGGAGAGGTAGGTCAGCTTTAGCTAGGTTAGGCGGGGCTGCTCTCAACTTAAAGTAGACCAAGCTGAGTGCCCAACCAGGGACGGTGCATAGGACAGTTTTGCCTACTGGCCAGCCAGAGCGCGTTGAGTAGTTGCGCGGTCTAGCTTCAGCACAATTACGCCCAGGGGTGGCAGGGTCAAATCCAGAGAAAATGACCGATTGTGGAAGGCCCAGTCATCGGACCATTTGCCTCCCAGGTTGCCCATATTGCTGCCGCCAAAGTCGCGGGCATCGCTGTTAAAGAGTTCTTTGTAGTAGCCCTTTTCTGGCACGCCAATGCGGTAATGGCTGTGGGGCTGCGGGGTGAAATTACAAACGACGACCACAAAGTCATCGCTGCCCTTGGCCCGACGAATAAACGCCACCACACTATGGCGATTGTCGCTGCAATCAATCCACTCGAACCCGGCCTGGTCAAAATCTTGGGTAAAGAGGGCCGGTTCGCTGCGATAAAACTCGTTGAGTTTAGCCATAAAGTGCTTCAGGCTTTGGTGCGGCTGGTATTGCAGCAGGTGCCACTCCAGGTCTCCCCAGACGTTCCACTCGCTCCACTGGCCAAACTCCATGCTCATGAACAGGGTTTTCTTGCCGGGGTGGGTGAACATGTAGGCGTAGAGGCAGCGCAGGTTAGCGAACTTCTGCCACTCATCCCCCGGCATTTTGCCTAGCATGTTGCTCTTGCCATGCACCACTTCATCGTGGGACAGCGCCAGCATAAAGTTTTCGGTAAAGGCGTACCAGATGCTGAAGGTGACATTGTTGTGATGAAACTGACGGAACCACGGATCCATGTGGAAGTAGTCCAGCATGTCATGCATCCAGCCCATGTTCCATTTCAGGTTGAACCCAAGCCCGCCTACATAGGTTGGCCAGGAAACCATTGGCCAGGCGGTAGACTCTTCGGCAATGGAGAGGACGCCAGGAAAGTAGCTAAACAGTACATGGTTTACCTGGCGCAGAAAGTTAGCCGCCTCAATGTGCTCATGGCCACCGTACTCGTTGGCGACCCACTCACCATCCTTGCGAAAATAGTTTAAGTAGAGCATTGAGGCTACCGCATCGACTCGAATGCCGTCGATGTGGTACTTCTCAAACCAGAACACAGCATTGGCCACCAAAAAGTTACGCACTTCATTGCGGCCATAGTTGAAGACCAGAGTGCCCCATTCCTTGTGCTCACCCTTGCGAGGATCGGCGTGTTCATAAAGGTGGGTGCCATCAAAAAAGGCCAGGCCGTGCCCATCCTTGGGGAAGTGGCCCGGTACCCAATCCACAATTACCCCGATGCCATTCTGGTGGCATTGGTCCACAAAGTACATGAAGTCCTCTGGGGTGCCGTAACGGGAGGTAACGGCGTAGTAGCCCGTTACCTGGTAGCCCCAGGAGCCATCAAAGGGGTGCTCTGCCACGGGCAACAGTTCAACGTGGGTAAACCCCAACTCCTTAACGTAGGGAATTAACCGTTCAGCGAGTTCTCGATAGGTCAAAAACCGGGCTCCGGGCTTGAGTTCAGCCACGGTTACAACGGGTTCCTGGCTGCCATCTGGGCGAAGGGCTGGCTTGGCGGAAGACTCGTGCAGCCACGAACCCAGATGCACCTCGTAAATTGAGACAGGCTGGGTCAGTGGCTCAGTGGCTCGGCGCTGTTCCATCCAGTCGGCGTCTTGCCAGGCGTAGCCGTCTAAATCAGTAACAATGGACGCGGTTTTGGGGCGAGTTTCCTGCTGAAAGCCATAGGGATCAGACTTTTCGTAGATATGACCGTCGTAGTTTTTGATTTCGTACTTGTAGTGGGTGCCGGTATCCAGGTCAGGGATAAATAAATCCCAAATACCGTTGGAAAGACGGCGCATTTGGTGCTTACGACCATCCCAAAAGTTGAAATCGCCCAAAACCGATACATTACGGGCATTGGGAGCCCACACCGCGAAATACACACCCGTTACCCCATCTACCTGGGTAACGTGGGCACCTAGCTTTTCGTAAATACGGTGATGGTTACCTTCGCCAAAGAGGTGAATGTCAAAATCTGTAATTGATCGGGTTTTAAAGGCGTAGGGGTCGTAGGTGACATGGATGTGACCACCGCTGGTGTACTTGAGCTGATAGTTGGCCAAATCCTGCACTTCTAGCACGCACTCAAAGAAGTGGGGATTATGGTTCGTTTCCATCGCCACCTCTTTATGCTGCTCTGGCAGCACTACCCAGGCTTGCTCGGCTTGAGGCAGGTAGGCTCGTATAGCCCAAACAGTCTTGCCATCCTGCTGCACCATGTGAGGCCCCAGCACTTCAAAGGGGTCGTGGTGCTGGTTCCAAACAATGCGGTCAATTTGCTCAGGATCAACGGTTAAAGCCATATTTTATAGTCCACAGATGGATGATTATGCAGCCTGAGGTACCCAATGCGCTGACATCCTATCAGGGCAAACTGGGCCAGTACCGTGCGCTGTTAGGAGTTTACCTTGCAGGTTGGCGTTCATGAGTTATCAGTCAGAACCCGACGGCGGGTTTCTATCCGTTGGCTCACCCCTCAGATTGATGTGAGTTTACTATCTGCGAAATAGATTAACAAAACTTAGCGATTTCCACAGGGAATTTTTTCACTCAAGCCAGAGTTATGCAGCGTTTTCTTGCCCGGTGAGGCCCAAGCCTGGCTACTAGAACCAAGGGTTGTAGGATTGATTGTCCATAGACCTCGCTAACTGCAAAAAAGCTACACCTCTGGTCAGATATCCCCACCACTCCTAGCGGATAAACGGCAAAATGGGCCGCACAACCCGCCGCAGCTCTAGCAAAAAAATTAGGCGTGCTAACTCTGGATTCACCTGGGGGTCTCGATTAAGGCTGGAGAGTTGCTCCTGTAAAATGGCGTAGTCCTCTGCCGAAAGCGGCTCCCCGTTTAGGGGTGAGCGGGCTTCGGTAATAATCTCGGTACGCAAAATCTCTTCGGGTACCTCGTCGGGCGGGGGTAAAGCTAGGGCTGGCCATGCCCCCAGCACCAAGCCACCTGATCCAAGCAGGCCCAACCATCGCGCTGGCCAGTTCATAGACCTTAACCTATTCTCTCGATTTGCCTATGCTGGTTTTACCATAGGGGTGCAACCAGCTGATGGACTGGCCTATCCTGGTGGTTAGGCCAGGGGGCTATGTTAGGCTGGGAGCCTATTTCTCTTGGAGGCTCTATGGCGTCTCGACAGCATTTAAGGGTAACAATGGCGGCCTTGGTAACAGGCTTTAGGCTTAGTGTTATACCTTTCCAGCCAGGGCAGGCTGAGCCCTTACTGGAGCAGCAGGGCACGATTGCCCCTGCCCAGGCCACCTATTCCTTCGATGGTAAAGCAGGTGACGTTGTTGCTATTCTCCTCGACAGCGATGACTTTGATCCAGTACTGTCACTCCTTAATTCCGCCCAGGAAGAAATTGCGACCAATGACGACTTTGGCGGTAGCCTTAATTCCAGAATTATCTTTGAATTGCCAGCAGACGGCAGCTATACCGTGATAGCCCGCTCGTTTTCAGGGGAAGGCGGTAACTACAGCCTGCTCGTGAGGGCAGCCACCGATTATGAAATGGCCTACGCCGAAGCCGAAGCTTTAGTGTTGGCCGAGAAGTATGAGGATGCTATCTCAGCGTACAGTGAAGCGATTCAGCTTGACCCAGCCCAAGCCCCGGCCTATCTGGGTAGAGCCCAGGCCACCCTCGGCCAAGTTTATCTAGAGCAGGGGGAAGCCATAGAAGGCCCAGAAGATCTCCCGGCTGAGGTGCGTCAGGCCGTGATTGCTGACTTTGAGCAGGCGGCTACGCTACTGGAATCGGAAGGAGATGGGGACTGGGCCGCATCCTTGCGAGAGCAGGTTGAGTTTCTGCGCAGTGTCGAAAATTGAGTGGGGTTCAACCTCGGCTTTTTCCACCGGTTTTGACTTGAAATACCGACTTTGGGCCTGATGGTTTTCAATTGCTCCACCCAGGGGGGTCTACCTCACCTTTGCATGTATATAAATAGAGACTTCATCCAGACCCAGGGAGTGGGGGCGATCGCTGAAACTTTTGCAAAATTGGGAAGTCTTTAGAGATAGGTGAATGGTAGATACACCCAGTCAAATCCCGCCGGGAAACCGGGGGATTTTTTTTCATGAGGCTGGCCATCCAGGCCGCGGAATCATCTACCCCGCCTACCCATAGCGTATTCAAGGGGTTAAAGGAAAATTAGCTTACCGCCTTTTTCCCTCTTTTAGGCCAAAAAAAGGGCGTAGACTAGTGCTACGCCCCCGTATCAGAGTTACTAGAGCCTTAAGCAACCACAGAAAGCTCTATAACGCTCTAGCCTGGCAGCTTACGGTAAGGAACTGCCGTGGCGATGTTGATATTACCCGTAGAAACGCGAGCTGGTGCCGCGCTAGAGGGGCCGATACTGCGGGCCATAGACAGGAACATTTTGGGGTTGCCAGGGGTAACCTGTTTGTCTTGAGGCACAAACCGCTTGACCTGAGATTGCCACACAATTTGGGGGAAGCCCAGAATGTTGCGGTGGTAAGCGTCGTAACGAGGATTCTTAATATGGATAGGACGCTCGCCCTCAGATCGGCCAGGCAGCACCCGCCGCCGCTGGTAGGGAACGGTGTTGTAGCCAAAGTTGGTGAGGTACTCTTCGCTGCTGAGTAGCTCATCCACAAAGCCCTGGATGCCCTTAGTGGCCACTACGATGGACCAGGCAATTTTTTCGCGATCGCTATACACATCGCGGCCCAGGATCTTTTGTACACAGTGCTCTACAAACTTATAGTTGCTGTTTTTTTCGTAGAAGCTTTCGTAGAAGGTGGTGGATAGGGCCAAGCCACGGATAAAGTCGCGCACGGTGAGTTGCCCATTCCGCAGTTGCGACTCCAGGAACGGCTCTCGATCCCACTTGAAAGCATGGAAAAACATTTGCCGGTAGGCCGCTTCAATCAGCGCATCCATACCGTTGCCGCTGAACTGATCGTCAGTGGAGAAGATCCTCAGCTCACGGGGGCCACCCACATCGAAGGAAGCCACTCGCTGGTTTTGACTGGACGGGGAATAATTAAGTAACGGAAGAGGCACGTTTGAATCTCCAGAATCTTAGGAAAATTTACAAACTTTAGGGATGATCATACGGGAACGCCTGCCCCGAACTTGAGCAATCTGAGCAAATCAACACAGTCCTTAACATTCTTGAACGGCTTGATAGCTAAGGGGCTTGCCATTTTGTTCTGAATCCTGAGCTAGTTGAGTGGCAGGGGAGGACAGCCAGGCATGCGGTGCTCCGATAGCTGCTTTCGCAAATAGGCGATTTGCTCGGTGTAAAGAGCTTCGCCATACTCTGGACAGGCCACAAATGCCCCCTCTAAGAGGCTGGTTGCCTCGGCTTGCTTACCCTGGGCGATCAGAGCCAAAGCCAAGATGGTGTAAGCCTCCGCCTCATTTGAATCCTTTTTGAGAATATCCTGATACCGTTGTAGGGTAAGTTCGCGGGCTATTCTATTTCGCTTCAGACGGTTCAATAGCTGGCTCAGGTCTTGACTGGTTAGCGGATCCGGCTCTTTGGTAGGTAGGCCAGGTAAACCCAGAAACGTCTGAATCTGCTCAGCCGTTTTTTGTTGGCCAAGCGTGAAATCTGGCTCTAGGGGAAGGGTTTCACCGTCTTTGAAGACCAGCACCAGTTTGTCGGTAAT
>JAAUUR010000262.1 GCA_012031045.1 Leptolyngbyaceae cyanobacterium SM2_5_2 | reverse complement strand
GTCCGACAGCAGCGTAAACAGGTCACGATCGGGAGTTTCCTGAGGCACCACGCCCTCAGGACGAGCCAGAACCTGGTCGGCAATATTCAGGTAATACTGGCAGACAGGCTCCAAGGAGGGATCGCTCTCGGCCATTTCAAACACTGTCTTACCCTTAACGCGGGAAATGCGGATGTCTTCGATCAGGGGCAAAATCTCCAATACGGGCATGGGCACATGCTCTACGTACTTGTCGATCAAGTCGCGCTTAGAGGTGCGGTTACCAATTAGCCCGGCCAGCCGGAGCGGATGGGTACGGGCCTTCTCGCGCACCGAAGCCGCAATACGGTTAGCGGCAAACAGCGCGTCGAAGCCGTTGTCGGTAACGATCATGCAGTAGTCAGAGTAGTTGAGCGGGGCCGCAAAGCCACCGCAGACCACATCTCCCAGCACGTCAAAGAGAATCACATCAAACTCGTCAAAGGCGTTGAGTTCCTTCAGTAGTTTGACGGTTTCGCCGACCACATAGCCACCACAGCCGGCCCCGGCTGGCGGGCCACCCGCCTCCACGCAGTGGACGCCACCGTAGCCTTTGTAGATCACATCCTCAGCCCATACGTCTTCGTAGTGGAAGGACTTTTCTTGCAGGGTGTCAATAATGGTGGGAATGAGAAAGCCAGTCAGGGTAAACGTACTGTCGTGCTTGGGATCGCAGCCAATTTGCAACACCCTACGGCCCCGCTTTGCCAGGGCCACCGAAATGTTGCAACTGGTGGTGGATTTCCCAATGCCCCCTTTTCCATAAACCGCGAGTTTGAGAGTTTGATGTTCCATAGGGCAGAAAAACGAAGAACGAAGAGGAAAGAACGTAGGGCGAAGCCCGTGCGAAGCAGAAGGAAGAACGAAAAGGGAAGTAACCGTAGGGTGGGCACCGCCCACCATCCAACTATCCGAAGCCAACCCGACCAAACCTGCCCCAGAGGGAATGCCTGATAGCTGGGGTACACAACCTGCCCCAAAACAGGACTGCCCCTTGGGGCTGAGATCTGGCCGTTTACAAACTTGGTCTACGGCAGTGGTCTGACGCAGCCCAGGGTGTTTCGGCTATTGGATTATGGTCATAGCTACCGACGCTTGGAAAGGGGGTCTGTGAATGAACTAGGCTCTAAAGTGGCGCTAAAAAGCCCTGAAGGGATCAAGCAAAAGCCTATGACACCTTAAAGTCCAGGAAAAATCATAAAACGAACTAGCCAGGATTTATGATTTTAATTAAATTAAATTAGAACAATAGCAAATTTTGCTTAAGTAGAGTCTTGCTAATCATCGACCTCTTCCCAAGAAGAGACGAGGGAATAGCAGGGCTGATCTGGTCTGGCCTGGGCAGGCTTGGTCAGGATTCCAGGTTCGCGACAGCACTTGGTCACCCTAGACAAGGGTGCCTGGGGTCGGCCCCCTTAGCCTGAGGTCGAAGCATTTCCTATAGATTCGTAACTATTTCTCCTATGTAACATTATGTTACCGTTTGGTCTCGGCCAAGCTGGGAATATATTAAGTCCGTAGCCGTCGCTAAAGGGAAAGACTGGTCAAGGTGAATCTGCTGTATCCACCCACTTTCCCTGCCATGAAAGAGGCTCTGAAAAGAGCCAGGGCCGGAGAAGGTAAGTATGTGGGCTAAAGATTTTACAATTGAAGCAACCAGGGCGATAAAAAGTGATGATTTCAGTCCCAATTACGCTGGAACAACTGATTCAAGTGGTGCGGCAACTTGAGCCAGAGGAGCGAGCTCAGGTTGCTAGCGCTTTGATTGAATTAAATTTGCGCTCTGACCTGGCAACATTGCTGGCAGAACTCTATGCTCAGCCGCCTGCAGATGATGTGACCGATGATGACATCATGGCTGAGATCAAAGCAGTGCGCCAACAACCGCGTCAAGCATGACAACCACGCGCACTGTTATTGCCATTCCCCCTAATTGCCGAGATCTCAAAGATTTGCCTGTGCTGGCAACCGCCATCGACGGAGCTGCTAACGTCATCGTCTCTGGAGATAATGACTTACGAGCGGATGATACTTTGAGAGCAGCCATGCTGGATCACAGCATACAGCTACTAGGTGTTAAGTCTTTCCTTGATTATTTGAAGGAGACAGCAGACCTCTCCAGAAAAGATTTTTGATGGGCTCGTAGTAAGGGCTTCAGTCCTTATTCTGGAAATTATTGGAGATTGGAGAGCTCTAGTGTAAAAAAGCTGTCTCCTTACCAGGTTCCGGACTAGGGCGTGACTTCTAAATTTGTGCGATCAATCAGCAACGCCAGCGGCTGTGGGGGCGGCTGGATCTGGCGGGGCAGGTTGATGGAAAACGTAGAACCCTGGCCAAGCTGACTGGTAACGGTAATGGTGCCGCCCATGATGGTGACGAGGGAGTGGACGATCGCCAGCCCCAACCCGGTACCCGGTCGCCGCCTGCGGATGCTTTGATCCACCTGGCGAAAGGCTTCAAAGATATGGGGCAGTTGGTCGGCGGCAATGCCAATGCCGGTATCTTCCACGGTCAGGGTAATGTGGTCGGGGATCGCGTCTTGAACGGTGACTCGCACAAAGCCGCAATCACTAAACTTAATGGCATTAGAAACCAGGTTAGTCAGCACCTGCCGCAGCCGGTGTTCGTCATTAACCACCATAGGATTGCTAAGGCTAAGCCGACTTTCCAGCGTGAGGGCTTTGCCATTGGCCAGAGAATGCAGGTCAGACAGTGTGGTCTGGATCAGTCGATGCAGGTCGAGGGGCGCGGGGGATAGGGTCAGCCGCTGGGCCTCCAGTTTGGATAGGTCGAGAATGTCGTTAACCAGGTTGAGCAAATTTTTGCCGTTGGTGAGGATGCGATTGATCATTTCGGCCTGCTGAGGGTTGAGATCGCCCTTAGTCTGACTTTCCAAAATTTGAGAAAACCCCAAAATGGCGTTGAGCGGTGTTCTCAACTCGTGGGACATGGTAGCCAAAAATTCTGACTTTACCCGATACGCTTCCAGTAGCTTGAGATTCTGGTCTTCGATGTAGCGGCGCTGGTTTTCTAGTTCTTCATTTTGCCGGGTGAGCAGGCTATTGGTACGCCACAGTTCTTCCTGAACTCTGGCTTCTCGCTGTTCGGCCGCGTAGACCCGCAGCGCATTGCGCAGCAGCAAGGAGAGGCGATCGGGAGACACCAGAGTTTTCACCAGGTAATCGCTAGCGCCCGCCTTCATCAAATCAACCGCGATCTGTTCATCCCCCTGGCCAGTTAA
The DNA here is from genome assembly GCA_012031045.1 of Leptolyngbyaceae cyanobacterium SM2_5_2. Lineage (GTDB taxonomy): Bacteria > Cyanobacteriota > Cyanobacteriia > Phormidesmidales > Phormidesmidaceae > Nodosilinea. Next base: position 4,466 of record JAAUUR010000262.1, on the reverse strand, counting down.
CACAATTAAGGGAATCACAACGCCCTCAGCCCGCAGTTGACGAATCAGGGAGAGGCCATCCTGCTCAGGCAGGCGATAATCCAGAAAAACGCAGTCGTAGGTTTCGTTGCGTAGCCGCTCAATGGCCTGTTTGGCGTGGGTTACTTCAGTGACCTGCACGGCAATCTCAGCCTGGTTGAGGGCACGACAAATGGCCATGCGATCTACTTCGTCATCGTCTACCAAAAGAAGTTGCAGAACTTTGGCCATGAACACGCAGAAATCACAGGCAGGAACCGTGCTGGAAAGCGATCTCAGGGAATCTCACAAAGCGCCCAGTACTGGTTAAGCGCTGCAATCACTTCCGAAAAAGTTGAAAACGTCACTGGCTTGAGGATGTAGCCCGCAACATTAAAGCGATAGGCATTTAAACGATCCTGATCAGCACCGGAGGTCGTCAGCACAACGACGGGGGTAGATTTCAGCGTATCATCCTGGCGAAGTTCTTGTAGAAACTCAATGCCATTCATCTTTGGCATATTGATGTCCAGCAGAATCATGCGGCGATGGCTAGGAATTGTGGGGGCGTGCTCTCCATCGCCCCGCAGCATTTTCAGGGCATCCAGGCCATTATGGGCCACGTAGAGGGGGTTAGTAATGTTATGGCGCTGAAACGCCCTCTGCACATTCATAATGTCTACTTCGTCATCCTCTACGAGTAAGACATGGATCGGTTGCTCTTGCATGAATCGTACTCCTTTAACACCGGTCAAGTGCAGACTAGCCAGGGGTGTAGAGATAACCCTCACTAGTGAGGGTTTCTCGAACCTGTATGGCCTAGACAGTCAGGTAGCCTGAGATAAGGGCCGTACCTGCGTCAGTGCCATGTTGCGGCTATCTGTCCTTAACCCACTATTATTGTAAAAACCAACACGCTCAACTCTCTCTGCCGAGAGAGGGAATATTTTTCCCAAAAAGTTTCAACCCTGGGATTTTGGCCGTCAGCGCTTGGGGCTGAATTCCGGCTTTGTGCGCCACTAGCAAACCAATGGCCTCAAGGTAGGAGGCCGCCTGTACCGGGCTTTGGCCAAAGGCTGCAAGGGGCACATCCAGGGTAGTGGCATTGGCTTCTACGGCAATGACCAGGGTACTGGTTTGGCTGAAGCTCAGCACCGCACTACCGCCACAGGCGCTGGCGGGCACCACAATAGCATCCACCTGGTCGGCCCAGAGGTCGCTGGCCTGGGCCGGAGGCGTAGAGACAAAGCGGGGTGCCCGACTTAAGCCCGCCAGCACACAGGGTAGAAAGGTGTAGCCAATTTCTTCAGCGGCAGACTTGGGGGAAATTGCCGGATCCAATGGTAGGGGGCTAAGAGCTGGGGCGTGGGCACAGGGCACCTGAAACGACCGCACAATCAGATGGCTAATCACCGCCTCTGCCCCCGCTAGAGGATCGACGCCCTGCCCCTGTCGATAGTTTTGCAGAGCGACATCGTCGGTGTCGTCTGGAAAGCGAGCGACAACGGCGATTGCCTCCGCCCCCGCCTGGATAGCTTGCTCTGCCGCCCGCCGCAAACTATCAGGCCGCTGAATGGTGCCCCAGGTGGCACCGGATTCGGCGGTGCGCAGATCTACGCCCAGGGGGGCATCGGTGATCACGTAGTCGGTCAGGGCTAACCCCAGGGTGGCGCGGGTGGCTTCAGCGGCTTGCAGGTGCCGCCAGCGCAGGTCGTCTTCAATGGCGGCATCCAGTACCAGACCAATGCGGTTGCCATGCACCGGACGCAAACCCCACCGTCCTGCGGCAAACTGGTCTAGCCCGTAACCCTCCACGTAGAGCGTATTAGGCATAGGCCAGTAGAGTTGCGCCCCATTCATAACGTTGGGGTGGGTAATCAAGGTATCTACAACAGCGGCGATCGCCCGCGCTACCGGCAAGGCATCCCCCGCATAGCCGCCAATCGCAGCACCAATGCCAGTGGGGACGACCAGCACAGTGGTGTAGGGGCGGCGGGCAGGGGAGGGGAGCATGGGGGAAGGCAGAAGGCAGAGGGCGACGGGCAGAGGGCGGAAAATCGGGGAAAGTGGATGGCAATCGCCCATCCAAAAGCCAACTGAGTGCGGAGGTTTTTAAGGGAAGATTAAGGGTCTGAGGGGCGGGTCACAACGGCTTCTACGGTGGCGGTTTGGGCCATTTCATTAACCTGGGTGATGGCCCAACGCAGCGGCTCACCGTGGCGGCGTAGCTCGGTTTCTATGCTGGCTACTAAGTCGTAGGTTGCCGCCGGTAGAGAAATCTCCAGGCTCAGGAAGTGAGTCTCTAACGTCATGGTTCGCCCTATCGTGTCTATTTTTGTGTAGACAGCGTTTAGTCAGAAGTGTTCTACTAGGCCAAACGCCCGCCAAGCCAAAATGGCCAATCCAAAATGGCCTACCCTTGGCCAAACTGTTTCTGGTAGACGATGTCTTCTTTCTCGGTTTCAATCTTCAGGTCTGAGCGGGGGTAGGCCACACACAGCAGGGCGTAGCCTTCGGCCTGAAGCTCAGGGCTGACACCCATGCCCTCGGTCTGATCGACCTCGCCCTCTAAAATCAGCGCTGCGCAGGTCGTACACACCCCTGCACTACAGGAAAACGGCAGTTCCAGGCCAGCCTCCAGGGCTGCCGCTAGAACGGTCTTGTCGTCAGGCACGGTGATAGTTTGACGGGTGCCCTGGTGGAGAATGTCTACGGTGTAGCTAGTGGCCATGGGGAATGCTGTGTTACTCGTTTGGGAAGGTGCGGTCAAATTCTTCGAGGAGATCGTCGATTTCCTCTAGCGCCTGGTTCACATCAATGCGAAGGGTACCCAGGTCGGGCTGTTCCAGCAGGCGAATGAGGGCTTCCCGCTTGGCTTTGATGGTTTCGACGCGATCGCGAATAACCTGAACTTCCATGGCACAATTACTAACTCTCCTCCGACAGCATAAACAAATTTGCCGACCGCTGCATCCCTTCCCCGCAAATCAACTACCGGTAGATCCCCCCTCCTCTCCCTGCTTCCCTCCTGCCTCTCCCAACTCCCCCACCTCCCTTTCCCCAACGAATCCTTCCCTTGCCCTACCCTTCTCGCCACCAAGGGGGGATGATAAAGACAGTTGTAATGTGTGGAATGCTATGTTGGGCGGAATTAACCTCAGTCTGGTGCTGCTGGCCGTGGGCGGCGTACTAACCATCATCGGGTTTGTCGCTTACTTTCAAGACAATGCCACCCTTAATCTGGCGGGGTTTTTCTATGGCATTCCGATTTTGCTGGGCGGGTTGGCTCTACGCGCGGCTGAATTAGAGCCGGTGCCCTACAGTCAGCCCACCTCTTCTGATGTGCTTAAGCTGCGGGAGGCGATGGCCACCCCTACCCAAAACCAGGTGCGCCAGGATGTTACCCGCTACCGCTATGGCCAGGAAGCTCACCTGGATGTGGCACTACAGAAGCTCGGCCTTAGCCCATCGGGGGATGAGTGCCCGGAACTGGTGGGACTCCGCGAAGTAGAAATGGACGGCAGCTACGCCCTGGTGTTGGAGTTTAATTCGCCCACCCTGCCCTTTTCCACCTGGGTAGATAAAAAAGCCAAAATCGAAACCTTCTTTGGCCCCAGCATTCGTGCCGACCTGCACCAGCCCGAAGAGGGCAAGGTGAATTTGGCTCTGATCACCCTGCTCACCCCGGCAGAGGTTCAGAACGTATAAAAGCCAAACCAAATCCCTAATCCTAGGACGAGCCACAGCAGCACCGCTCGCCGGGTCAGGCTAAGCCCCTGCCGAATAAGGGCCGGAGTAATGGGCTGTTTGGCATCCCCCAACAATGGCTTTTGCTTGACCTGGCCTCGGTAGATATTAGTGCCACCCAACTGTACCCCCAGGGCCGCCGCGTAGGCGCACTCACTCCAGCCTGCGTTGGGGCTGGGGTCGGCGGGGGCATCGCGTCGGCAGAGCTGCCACACCCGGCGGGGCTGGCCCGACAGCAGGGCAATGGTGAGCACTGTCAGGCGGCAGGGTAGCCAGGTCAGCGCGTCCTCTAACCGGGCGCTAAACCAGCCCAGGTGGGTGTAGGGGGGCTGCCGGTAGCCAATCATAGAATCCAGGGTGCTGGCGGCTTTGTAGGCCAGGGCCAGGGGCACACTACCGACCGGCAGAAGTGCCCCCACCAGGGCGTAAAACAGGGGAGCCAGCACCCCATCGGTGGCATTCTCGCTCACGGTTTCCAGCACCGCCCGCAGAATTTCGGGCTCATCGAGATCGTCGGTATCACGTCCGACGTAGAGGCTGAGCCGGGTTCTGGCCGTTAGGATATCGCCAGCTTCCAGGGGCACCAGCACATCCTCAGCCGCCCGCCGCAGACTGCGCCCGGCCAAAACAACTCGCCAGCAAAACCACCTCGCTAGCCATACCAGCTAAGGGCTGCACCCCACTCGCCAAACGCACCACCCACCACCCCACCACCCCACTCC
>JAAUUR010000261.1 GCA_012031045.1 Leptolyngbyaceae cyanobacterium SM2_5_2 | reverse complement strand
CCCAGCCCATCACCCACCACCTCCCCCCATGCACTCCCCCCGTACCCTCCCACGCTTCTCTCTCGATTGGGGCATTGCTACCCTCCTGGCGGTTCTCTACGGCCCACTGCTGCTGCACTGGGTGGATGGCTGGCTCAACAAATCCATCAGCATTCAGCATGAGTACTTCAGTCACGGGATGATTGGTCTACCCTTTGCCGCCTACATCACCTGGACAAAGCGCCAGGAGTGGCAGCGGTTGCCCAACCAGTGCCATCCCCTGGGACTAGGGCTAGTGGTGATGGCTGGCCTGATGTATGCCACTCGCCTAACCGATTGGATGAACCTATCGCTGCCGGTGATGTTGGCCGGGCTGTGCCTGTGCCTGAAATCCACAGCGGGGCTGAGGCTCCAGGCCATTTCCTTAATTTTGGTGGCACTGGCAACGCCGACCCAATTGCCCTATTTGATTGAGCCCTACATTTTGCCGCTACAGCGGTTCATTGCCGCCATCGCCGGATTTTTGCTCACCCAGGCTGGGGTCAGCGTCACCGTGGAGCAGATTTACCTCTATGTCAACGACCAGACTGTGGAGGTTGCCCCCCACTGTGCCGGGCTCAAAATCCTGTTTACCAGTTTGTATGTGGCCATCATGCTGGCCTATTGGACAGGTCTCTACACCTCCCGGTTGCGCCTGGGCCTATTTTTTGGCGGTACCGTGCTGATTAGCGTAGTCGGCAACATTCTCCGTAATGCGCTGCTGAGCTATTTTCACGGCATGGGCTACTCTGGAGCCTTTGTCTGGCTCCATGAAAGCTGGGGGGGCGACCTGTACTCGGCGCTGATGCTGCTGTCGCTGATTGGGCTACTACGGCTCATTCGTCGGTGGGTGCCAGAAACCCTGACCCTAGCCATCCAGACGCCTTCCTCTGTTTAATGAAAAAGTCCTGGGATGACGAAAGTTTTTTGTCTAAGTTTCTTGTCTAACTAGGACGGATTTAGCCTTCACCGGATAATGGTTCATGACTCCAACCCCTCACCCTTCTAGCCCCAGCCCACCCCTTCACCCCTGGCCTACCCGCTGGGTAAAGCGAGGAATTTTGGTATGGCTGGCCGTTTTGGCGGTGGTAGCCATAGCCCCAGCCTATTGGACTGGTCAATGGCCCTGGGTGGTCGCTCCCCAAGTAACCCAAATTGATCGCCTACAACCCTTGCGAGAAAAGGGTTTGACACTGCCAGGGTGGACTCTTGAGAGCCACCAGGTGATCACCATTAACAAACAAGAATGGGGCCTGAACGAATACGTAGCGCTGGACCCAACGGCTCCGGTGCAGCAGCTGGCGGTAGTTCTCCACCCCCAGCCCTGGCATAGCAACCAACCCCAGGTGGAGTGGATGGATTTAGCCGGTGCCCAGAACTGGCAGGTGGATTCGCGCCAGCGCCTTACTTTCAGGGGTGCTGCGGATGGAGACAAGGTTCAAGCCAATTTCTTTAGGGGACGGAGCGATCACCAAGCCTTTGTGGTGCTGCAATGGTATGCCTGGCCCGATGGGGGCCACCCCTCCCCGAGCCGCTGGTTTTGGGCCAATCAACAATCGCAGCTGACAACTCGTACCTTAACCCCGTGGGTGGCCATTGCGGTACTGCTGCCCATTCCTCCCCTGGCTGATCTCAATGCCTACGAATCCCTAACGGTAGACTTGGGAGGACTGATTCACCAACAGGCTGTAGCAGTCATGACTTCCCAATCATAGGGCACCACGGCAAAGCCCTCCCCTACACCGAGCCATTAACGTTGGTGCAGGGGGCACAGCGGTTAAGCGGCATAGTCAAACACGGCTTCCAGATAAAGACGGTTGATGCGGCGATCACTCACCCCGTTTTGCATCAAAAACAGCGACAATGCGGCACAAAACACCCGGTGCTGATTCCAGGCCGGATGGCTGTCTACGTAGGCTTCCATAGCGCTGAAGAGGCCTTCTGGGATTTCCACATTCAGACTGATCCGAGGGGTTACCGCTGCCGTCGTTAGTTCACTCATGTCCACTTCCCCAACATAGTTTTTCAGGCACCAGAAGATGCCTTTGCCCTATCACCAGCCCCCTCCAATCAAGACTTTCAGGGTGCTGGGTGAACTAGGAACAAAGGACTGTATTCACTGGTCGCATTATTGTCACCAGACTGCGGGGGGATGTCAATCTTGCCAATGGCTCGGAGATCAGCTAGCTAACCAGTTAAGCTGACGAACTTATTAGGGTTTCAGCCCTTGGCCTGCTCCCGACATGTGATGTGGACTACAATACCTACACTCGTGGCTGTGTAATGCAGATTTCCACAGGTTACTGAGAACCCCCCATATGGCGTAGGAGATTGGGGAAAACCAGGCTAAACCTGTGGAAAAGTCTGTGGAGTAAAAAACTCAGATACAAATAATCGTAAACATCCTAGACTTTTATCAATCTTTTCTATCTAAATGCTGCAAGGTAGCTGTTCTTACGTCTGCTATGCCGTCGAACCATCGCTAGCATCTAGTCGGCAGGATCCCTAAGCCTGACTAAACCAGGCCCCCTGGGGTAAACCAGAGAACCTGGGTGACTCAACCTTAGCCAAGATATAGCTACAGGGTCAGCATGGTGGATTACGGATGTTTTGCGGTGTAGGTATTGTTTTCTTGAGCAGCCTACTCGGTCAAGCTCTGATGGCAGAGTGGTTAGAGATTTAAGGTGGGGAATCTTGCCTGGGAGAGGCTTCAGAAAGAATGCAGACGGCAAAAGGGGCAACACTCCTAACTCCTAACTCCTAACTCCTAACTCCTAAATTCTGCCTTCGCCAAACTATCCCGGCTGACGTTGATACCCGGAAGCTCACCTAACGTTTCTTAGGGCTGTAAAGAATAATCACCCATCCGCCAGGATTTGCCCCACCATCTCGTAGGATTAGGTTGTTAGGAAGGGTTTTCAAAGCTAGGCCTTTAGGTCAGGCTTAAAATTGTAATCTAAGCAGCGGCAATGGTTGTTAACGCTGCAAAGGCTGCTCCAGGGTTAAGAATCCATTCATTAACCTTTCAATAGCACGAGGTTCGTTTTCTAGCAGTAGAGTTTGGGGTTCACAAAGCTCTCTGGCGCGATTGATAGCGGTCATTATCGTGTTCTTTGGCTGGTGAGGTACAAACCGGCTACTAGGTCTTAGCCATAAGGCCAAGTGACCTGCCCTACGCCAGTTAGCCAGCCCTATAGTGCAAACTCTTAGAGCCGTTGGTCTAGATTATTTTACGCAGACGCACGATTCGTTCACGCCTTACCCTTTGGTTTTAGAGGTGACAGTCATGAAAGGCTTTAATCTTGCTGTTTTCGGCTATTTTTTTGATGGTTTGACCCAGTATTTTGTTGATCCAATTGCTAGAATCTTTGGCCCTAGTGACGATAATTACCCTGCTATAGGCGTACAGCCCTTTGAAGGTGATTCCTTGGCTGAGTGGGTTGAAATGTCTGACATCGCTTAGTAAGCTGACTTTTTCTAGGGCTTGCCGTTGCTGTTCGGTGGCGGCAGGCCTGTTTTAGGATAAGAAGGTTTTTCTGTCCTAAAACGTTATGTCATACCCATCTCAATCTGCTGCGGTTACTATTCGTCCAGCTACTCCTGAAGATGTGTCTACGCTGGTAGCCCTGATTAAGGCGTTAGCGGAGTATGAGAAGCTCGCCCACGAAGTTACGGGTACAGCAGAGGAGCTGACGCAGTTTCTGTTTGGCGATCGCCCCTACGCCGAAGCCATCATGGCCGAAGTAGATGGCACGACAGCGGGAATGGCGCTCTTTTTTTACAATTTTTCTACTTTTTTGATGCAGCCTGGGCTGTATCTGGAGGATTTATTTGTGCTGCCAGCCTACCGCCGTCAGGGCATTGGGCAGGCATTGCTTGTGTATTTGGGCAAACTAGCCTTGGCCAAGGGCTGTGGCCGTTTTGAGTGGAGTGTGCTGGATTGGAACACACCTGCCATTGAGTTTTACCGGCAGATGGGGGCAGAGCTAAAACCAGAATGGCAGCTCTGTCGGGTCACTGGAGAGGCGCTGCAAGCCTTTGCCGCCATGACCTAACGGTTGGGCAAACCGCAGCCGAACCCGACCGCTACTCGACAGCATCTACATTTGAGAATCTATAAGGAAGATGGGATCCCACAAGAAATCCCTTCTCTGCGAGAGAGAAGGGATATTCGAGGGAGCGCCAGACTAGAAATCAAGCGAAGATGCGCTATGGCCAGCTATTGGGTAATACCTTAGGGGCACTAGCGCAAATGATCTACGCTGTTTTGAACCTTGTCAGCGGCGCTTTTTACCGCGCGTTGAGTAGACTCACCGATGTTTTCAGCGGCGTTGCCAGCGGCTTCTAAGGGGCAGTCAGGGGTTACAGAATCAACCCAGTCAGCGGGGCTATTGAACTGGTTTGTACGCTGCTTAGCCTCACGGATCATGCGCTTGGCTTTAGCATCGGCGGCTGTGGTGTCTCGCTCAGTATCTTTGAAGTGATACAGGCCGTTGGGGTCTTCAATGGCCGTGGTTTTGGCACCGGGATTATCCATAGCGCGATCCGGAGTGATGGCCTGGGCATTGCCACAGGCGGTAGTGATAGTCAACAGCACACCAGCCAGTACAATGATTAGCCCACTGCGCCATAATTGAGGGTTAAATCCGCGGTGGAGGATCGACATAGTAATCTCCTAATTTGAGAGTTTACGACGAGAAACAAAGCCTCTTAAGGACTCACTTACAGTTGACTTTGCAAGGTTTTCTTACTTTCCTTGAAGCGTTCTCCTAGCTGTTGACGGTTTTCTCTAGAGAGGTTTTGGCGCATGGCGGCAAACATGGTGCTCTCTTCTTGGCGGGTATGGTCACCCATGATGGTTTTGAGCTGCTTGAGCTTGGCCATAAACTCATCGCCGGTAGAGGGCATGGCCTTCATCTCGTTAAGTAAACCTTCCATTTCAGCCTGCTCAACAAAGAGTTCTTGGGTGTCTTCATCGCCATAGAACGGCTGCACCGCCGGGTAAATCACGGCTTCTTCAGCCTTGGAATGCACTACCAAGTCTTTGTACAGCTGGCCAAAGAGACTCTTAATCTGCTCACTGGTATCGGCATTGCGAATCTCGCTAATGAGCGTCTTGGCTTTTTGGTGATCCATAAAGATCAGCTCCATGACGTCGGCGGAGGTGGCATCGGAGGACTGGGTGGTGGCGCTTCCCACCAGGCCCGTAGCAGCGGCCACGGCATCCTGTAACCGACCCCATAGCCCTTGATCAGGGGTTTCGCCCGTCAATTCCTGGGTGCCCAGATACTCCAACATGGCCTTGAGCTGCTCTTGGTGGGCGCGGTTTTCAAAGTTAACGGTGTTGAGTGGGGCGAGGGCTGCTTCTACATCCTTGCCGACTACCTGGGCGGCCTTGTGCACCACCAAACCCGATACCACCTGACCGTGTTTGAGCAGTTCGTGCTGGGTCAGCTTTTCGTAGAGGCTGAGGTCATTACTAGAAAGCGTGGCTTTGGCGGTGTTTAACATGTCCTGCACAGTAGACTTGGGCTCAGTCTGAATGCCGTACTGCACAATGGCGGTCTCGACGATATTCAGGTTTTTTGATCGTCTTCCAGCATATCCTCAAGGCGTCTGCGCAAATGATCGTCACTGCACTGATTGAGGAACTGCGTTTCGGTTTCAATCAACAAGCTTTGGACAGCTTTAATACCGGCTAGTTTTTCAGCAATAGCCGTGCGTTTTTGGTCGGTTAATGTAGCAGGCATGATGTGAGGACTCCATAGAATACACTGATACTCTAAGGGTTTTTCTAGACGTAGTTATCTCTCTTTAGGACTAAATAAAGGCTATTATTTTGACTTAGTCTATACCCTTGAAGTGACTTTAGAAAGATCCTCTAAGCCTGTATACAGAGGGGTTTATCCTATGTTCATTATTTGCCTGTAGCTTTTGGGAGACCTATTCTCTCTGTCAAAGGATTGTGGCCCTCTATCAATTGGAGGAACCTTTTCATATCTAATTGCATGATCACATTTGTAAGATCACAAATGCCGTGGCCAAACTCTGACCATGAACTGATACTGGATCCTTAAAGAGTTAAGCAAAATATAGAACCTATCACGGCAGATTGCAGGCTTATTTTGCCGCAGTGTACTAATGCTCTGTGGTGGAAGTAGCGCACTCATTAGCCAGGCCAAAAGCCTTTCTCAATCCAGGTTTTCCATTCTGCCTTTTGCCTTCGTACTTCTGCCTTTCTATACTAGGTAGTCCTGTATTGGGCCGCAGCCTGCTGGGGGTCTTGGTGGGCTGTTGCGGACCTGACAATGCACGGTATGGCCATTCTTTATGGTTACAGCCAGCTTTTCCAGGTGTATGATTCTGGCCAGGTAGTGAGAGTAACCTCTTGGCAGCATGGCACAGATTTTTATTTCGGCAGGTCACGGCGGTTTTGAGGATGGGGTGCCAGATCTGGGTTCGGTTTTGCCAACCACCACCGAAGCGGCAGAAATGATTCGCATACGCGATCTGGTAGTAGCAGAGCTGCGATCGCGCAATTTTGCAGTGCTGTCTGTTCCCGATGACCTCAGCGCGGCTCAAACCCTAGCTTGGATTAATGCCCGCTGCCGCCCCCAGGATATTGCCCTAGAAATCCATGCCAGTGCCTTGAGTGACCCTGGTATGCGCGGTTCAACGGTGTTTTACATCGCTCAAAACGAGGTACGCCGCTCCCATGCGGAAATTATGCTGCTGGCCCTACGGCGGCGGGTACCGCAACTGCCCAGCCGCGGCGTTAGGCCCGACACCGAATCGCCCACGGGTCGGCTGCTGTTTACCCGGTCACTGAGTTGCCCGTCGCTACTGATGGAAATCGGTAGTCTGAGCAACCCGCAAGATTTGGCGATTCTTCAAAATCAACGGCGCGACGTGGCTCTGGGCATGGCCGATGGATTGGCCTCCTGGAGCCGTTCTGTCAACTCGGTTACGGCCCCTATAGCGATGGCCAGCACTAGCGCTACGGCCAGCTCCACAACTAGAAGCGGCACCTTTCCCGAAATCCGGATCAGCATCAACGGCGGGGTCTATCCTGAAACCGGCATTATTGTGAACGACAATTCCTACGTTCCCATTGATGTGGCCGACCTGCTCGGAGTCGATTTAAGTAATGCCACTGATGTAACCCGCATCCGCTACGCCAACGTGGTCTATGTTAAGGCCGTTGACCTGCGGAACTATAACGTTTCGGTTAACTGGAATGCCGATACTCGCACGATTCTGCTGAGATCGCCATCGGGGATGCAGTTTTGCCCCGGCTCAATGGATCGCCTCATGGGCTTTGGCAGTACCTCAGAGATGCAGCTGCTCATGTTCCTGAAGAGCGTCAACGAGGGGGCACTGAATCAGTATCGCGATCTGCCCAAGCTCTACCGCGAAGAAGCGGTCATCGAAGGCGTCTTCGAGCTGCCCGCCAACCTGCTGCTGGCCGGCGAAAACGTCGTTGCCGTCGAGGTTCATCAACCGGCCGCCGCCAGTTCGGACATTGTCTTCGGACTCGAACTGAAGCTCCGCGAAGTCCTGCTCGGACCGTACACCCCCGGCGCGGGCAACTACACGAGCATGACGCTGCCTGAATTCCCGCTCGTCTGGATCAACGAGGTGCAGCCCAACAACGTCAGCGGGGCGCTCGACAACTTTGGCGAACGCGAGCCCTGGCTTGAACTTTACAACTC
>JAAUUR010000260.1 GCA_012031045.1 Leptolyngbyaceae cyanobacterium SM2_5_2 | reverse complement strand
CTCACTTCCCCTGCCCCTCTCCCCTCAGGGAGAGGGGTTCGTTGAATCCGGCTCCCCCTTCTCCCCTATGGGAGAAGGGGTCGGGGGATGGAGGGCAAAGACTGGACATTTTATTAGTTGGATGACTCTTGGCTAGAAATTTGTTGGCTAGAAATTATCCGGTGCCTGCTTATGTCTCATCGCGACTGCGCTCATCAAGCCCCTGCCGCCACCTCCATGAAACGATGGCTGCTCTGGCTAGCCGCTGCGCCCACTGTAGCGGCCCTTGTTGTTACTTTTGACCGAGATCACGGGCTGTGGGCTCAGGCTCCCAATCCCCTCGAAGGGGTTGAAATCCCCACTACTCTGGAAGCAGGGAGTAAGTTGGCGATCGAGAGTTCAGAATCGATGCGGCTAGTGAACGACGCGCTGCAATCTCGATTTGCTGACCAGTTTGGGGATGTTCAGGTGGATGTGGCCTACACCACCTCCGACCAGGCGGTGCAAGCGATAACTAATGGCACGGTTGATCTGGCGGCCATTGGCCGGGGCTTAACCGAGGCTGAAACCCAGGCTGGCCTTACAGAGGTGCCCCTGACTCGCCATAAAATTGCCATTATCATCGGCCCTGAGAACCCCTTTAATGGCAGTTTGACTATTGATCAATTTGCCCAAATTTTTCGGGGCGAAATTACCAACTGGTCTCAAGTCGGTGGCCCCGATGCCCCCATTGTGCTGGTAGACCGTCCTGCTACGAGCGATACTCGTCAGGCCTTCCGCAACTATCCAGTCTTCCAAACCGCTGCCTTTGAGGCGGCTCCCGGAGCTACCCAGGTTCAGGAAGACAGCACTGAAGCGGTAGCCAGGGATTTGGGCACCACCGGCATTGGTTACACCATTGCTGAGCAGGCTATCAACAACCCAGCGGTCAAAATCGTGCCCATGCACGATACCCTGCCTGACGACCCGCGCTATCCCTTCTCTCAGCCCCTGGCCTACGTTTACCGAGCGGCAGAGCCTACCCCCGCCGCCCTGGCTTATCTGGGCTATGCTACTAACCCCGACAATGAAGCGGTGATTGAATCCCGCCCGCGCGGCCGCCCGCTAATGTTGATGCCCCCGATGCAGCCGCAGATACGGGTACGGCGGCCGCCCCAACCACCACTGAGACCCCTGCCGCTACGGAAGCCCCTGTCACCACCGAAGCTTCACCCGCCCCTGATGCCCCTGCCGCTACCGATGCAGAGGAGCCTGCGGTGGTAGCCAGTCCAAATCGAGGTCTACCCTGGTGGCCGTGGTTGCTAGCCCTGCCAGTGCTGGGTGGGTTGCTGTGGTGGCTGTTGCGGGGCGGGGCTCCGGCGGCCGCGCCGGTGGCTGCCCCCTTAGCCCCTGACCCCGATCGCCGGATTATTCTCACCCCGCGCGACTGTCGGGATGCCTACGTCTATTGGGAAATACCTGAATCTGAGGTGGCGGCCCTGCGGCGTCAAAACTACAATCTGGCCCTCAAACTACACGATGTTACCGACATCGCCAATGTCGATCAGCAACCGCCCCATAGCACTCGGCAGTTTTCCTGCGACACGGTAGCCGTGGGCGACCAGCACCTGCCGATCATGATTGATAACCGCGACTATCTGGTTGAATTGGGCTATCTGGATAGCGATAATGCCTGGCACGCCCTGGCTCGCTCCGCCCACGTGCGTGTGCCTGCCTGCCCTAGCGTTGTCCCCCATCAAGGGTTGGCGTGGGGCGGCGGCGGCTGGTGCCGTGGCCGGTGCTGCTTTAGCACAACCGGTGGCGGCTGGTGAGCCCGCCCGTGTAATCTTGACCCCACGCGACTGTCGCCAAGCTTACGCCTACTGGGAAGTTCCCATGGCTGAGGTGGATAGGCTGCGGGTTGACCGCCGCCGTCTTAAAGTGAGGCTTTATGATGTCTCTGAACTGCCCGGCGGGCCAGTTAATGGCCATAACAGCCTGCAAGAATTTGATGCTGAGCTAACCGCCCAGGGCGATTTACATCTGCCTATCGCCGTGGATGATCGAGATTACCTGGTGGAGCTTGGCTATGTCGATGGGTTGGGCCACTGGCAAACCCTGGCCAAATCCGATTCTGTGCGAGTACCAGCCTGTGTCGGTCCGATTGCTCTCGCGCCTAGTTCCGCAGCGGCGGTTGCGGTTCCGTCTGCACCGACCAACGGCAGCAGCGAGGGTGCTAACCTGCTCGACAGCCTGCACAGTAAGGCCTCTGACCTAACCAGCACCGTGGGGCAGGCCACAACCAGCCTGGTAGAAGGGGCGGGCACCGTCACTGGTGCCGCCGTGGCCAGTGGGGCGGCGGCTGTGGCTGGCCTAGGGGTGGCGGCTCGGTCTGTTTTTGACCGTTCTACCGACTCGGTTACCGCTGGGCCCGCACCGACCTCTGGCATTGGCACCCGCTCGGATTTGGGAGCCGAAAGCAAAATTATTCTCGTTCCCCGTGGTGCTCACGCCGCCTACGCCTACTGGGAAGCGGCAGATGCCCATAAGCAGGCCCTCAAAAACCAGGGAGGCCGCGCCTTGGCTCTTCGCATCCACGATGCCACTAACCTGGAACTGGACTATCAGCCTCCCCACAGCACTCAGGAATATATTTTGCGAGAAACCGATCAGGATAAGCATGTGTTAATCACAGTGCCTGATCGGGACTACGTGGCTGAACTTGGCTACCTCACCGACAGCGGCGAGTGGCTTCAGTTAATCCGCTCCCTGCACGTGCGCGTGCCTCAGCTTTAACCTCGGCGTGTTTCAGTCTTAACCTCCGGGTGGTTGGCTGACTGAAGAGGTTTGACTCTTTGTAGCTATTTATAAGGATGTAACGGTCATGGGACTTTTTTTTGACGTTCTCAGCTCGATTAACAACCCCAACCAGCAGGGCAGCGTTGAGCAACTGGGTTCAGTGTTTGAATCGGTGCAGCAACTCACCAATAACCAGGGGATGAATATGGATCAAATGTCCTCTGTCCTAAATGCCCTGGGTGGGGCATTACAACCGGCACTGAAGGACCAAGCCGGTGCCCTCGGTGCCGGGCAGCTAGAGGGAATGATTGGCAAACTGGCTGGCCCTGGTGGGTTAGCAGCGCTTCAGTCGGCTATTCCTCCCCAGATGCAGCAACAGTTGATTCAGGCTGTCGCCCAAAAAAGCGGCCTGAATGCCGGGATGGTACAGTCTATGCTGCCCAAGCTGCTGCCGGTAGCTATGGGTCTGATGGGCATGGGCGCCGCTAACCAGGGGCGGGTGGCAGCAATGCTCTGCTCAGTACCTTTCTCAATGCCAACGATTCCAGCGGCACCGACCTGGGCACCGTGATGAAATTTGCGGGCCGTTTCCTGAATCCACCAGCCTAATTACGGCTTACCCCACAACGGGCAGCGTCTTGAGGATTCAGGGCGCTGCCTGTTTTTTTGAGGAAGTAGGGGGGAGTAGGGGGGAGAAGTTAAAGGGGCAAGCGTTAGAGGTGCAGAAACTTATCTAGGGCAGCGACCAGAGCAGGCGGCCAGCGGCGTATATTTTGCACCCAGTCCAGGTTTTTGTAGCGGCTATCCAAGCCAACCACAGCGACCCAGTTGCTTTCGGCCTCTCCAGGCTGTCCCGCTACCCACAGGGCCGCAGTCAGCGCAGCGCGGGCATCGGCAAAGTTGGGATAGCGGCGAGTCAGGCTGCGAAATTGGCGAATGGCATCGTCGGTATGGCCTAGTTGGTACTCCGCCAGGGCCGCATTCATGCGCGCAAAGGCAAACTTAGGATCTAGTGCCTCCGCCTGCTGATAGTCGGCCAGGGCTGCTTCCCATTGGCCCAGGCCGGCCTTGGCATTGCCTCGATTATTGTAGGCGGCGGGGTCGTTGGGAGTAAGCTCCAGCAGTTTGGTGTAGTCTGCGATCGCGGCCTGCCAGCGACCTAGCCCTTCCAGAGCCGCTCCCCGGTTGAGGTAGGCGTTGGGTTCCTCTGGAGCCAGGGCAATGGCCTGGTTATAGTCCGCCAGGGCCGCCAGGAGTTGATTTTGGCTCACCCGCACATTACCCCGATTGCTCCATAGAGCCGCTTCCTCTGGCAAATACTCAATTAGTTGGCCCCAGTAGGTCTCAGCCTCCGCAAATTTTCCCTGGCTAGAGGCCGCAAAAGCTTTCTGCCGTAGTTCTGCGATGGCCTGCACCTGCTCTGCCGAAAAGCCTTGGGCCACGGCACTGGCTGGCCACGCCAGGCCCAGGCAGCACCACAGACACATGATCCCAATCAACACCTGGTTTAACCTAGCCCGCATACCCGCCCCCCTACTCCTGCAATCCCCAGACTCCGCACCATGGCCTGGCCATGTCATTCCGCCTTACCCTTCCCTGATTATGAAGGAAGTCGCTTCTCGGTGCACCCTCTCAGCCTTACCCACTATCCGTAATAATCCTTACGGCTAATGACGAGTCCCCAGGGTTCAGATTAAGCTGGTATGGACTGTGATTTTGCAGAGGACGCGATCGCCAAACCAGCCCCACCGGGTTGAATTCTCAGGAGAAGTTATGGTCAGCCCTAGCGCTTCCCCAAAAGCCGCCTCAATTCTTCAACTGCTGACGGACTACAGTTTTGATCCTGACAATTGCCAGACAGAGGCCGTGGTGGCGGGCTGGCTCCAGCAGTTTGTATGCGGCTTGGGTCATGGTCAAGCTATTACCGAAGCGCTTTACCAGGGACGCTACAAGCTCGTTTCTGTAGAGCATATCTTGCAGCTTTGGCAGCGTCGTGGCCATCCTCTCCGCCACTTCAACCGCGAATTTGAATCCATTATTCTGGGCCAGACGCTGCTCTGCCCGCCACCTGAGGTAAGCGTTTCTCGCCCGGTGAAACCGGCTGCCCTGCCTCTGCCTGAAGACGCGCCTGAGTCCGTTACGACTTCAGACGCGCCCGAGGAAAACAATTCCCTCGACCAAGCGCCTGCCCAAGCACCCGCTCTTCAGACAAGTGATTCGGAGCCGACTGCGGCTACCCTTGAGCCGCAGCCAGCTCCTGAGCCGGTATTACCGGCGGTTATTCCGCGTTTTCGCCCCATTACCCCAGACCTATCCTCTGAATTGGCCTCAACCTGGGTTGCGGCGGAGACCATTCAACCCTTTGTGCCGCAGTTAGAAACCTCAGAATTTCATCAACGCCTTAAAGCCGTTGTAAAAGGGAACCTGGCGGAGAACTGACCAGGGATTGAATTTTGCATAAGCTTAGCGTACAATCAAATAGTACGCATGAGCTATAGCAATGGTTCAATATACCCTGGCTCAAAGCCCCGACGTGGTACTCACCGTACCCGGCAAAGACTCCCACAAAGCCCGCGAAAAAGCGATGGATCAGCTGATGAGTATGTTAGACGACGGCGAGTTGACCACTTCCCTGGCCGATGGCTTTAGCGCCCAACAACTGGTGGAAGTGCAGCCCCTGCCCCCCTCCGAAACCGCCCAGCAGCAGGAAGAGGCTGTAGTGCAGGCAATTCAGGTGCTGAATCAACTGGCTACCCTCAAAGTCAAGGTGCAGGAGTCCCGTGACGAAGCCCTCAAGGTGCGCACCTGGTAGATTTGCTGTTTACCGATGAACCCATCACCGAAACTCAGCTTACCGAGCTCAAGGAAGGCTTTAAGGTGCTGAAATCCTTCGCCCAGGGCAATTTGCGCTTTCGGGAAGCCCGTGGCCAGGCCGAGGCGGCTCGTCGTCTGCTAGACGAAGCGCTAGATCATTAGCCCGTACTTAGGAGATTTCTGGTAAAGGCTATCCCAGCTTTACTGCAACCATTGCCGCGATCGTCTGCCGCGATCGTAGGTGGGCACTGCCCACCATTGGGGAACCATTTTCCAGAAGTCGCCCTAAATGTTTCATGGTTGCTGGTAACTTTCTGGCCAAGGGCCAGGGGGTTGAGGTGCTAATTCCCTTAAAATCGCCTGGGTGTCATAAAGGCTAAACCCGCGCGATTCGTAGTTCTTGTAGGCATAGGGGCGGTCTAAACTACAGGTATGCACCCAGACCCGGCTAGCGCCCATCTCCCAAGTCTGTTCCACCGCTATGGTTAGCAGATGGGCGCCCAAACCCTGGCCCACAAACTGCGGCAACAACCCAAAGTAAGCAATCTCAACGTTACCTTCGCCTTGTTCCTCCAGTTCAAAATAACCGGCTGGCGTACCTGTCAGATAAGCCACCCAGGTTTGCAACTTGGGGCGATTCAGATAGGTCATCCAGCAGTTGTAGATCCAGGTGAGGCGATCGCACCAGTACCACTGCCCCCCCACGCTGGTATAGAGAAATCGATTGAACTCCGGGCAGGGTATTTCGGCCTGCCTGATGCGCAAATCAGAATGATCTATCTTCTTAGCCCGTAGGGCTTCTGGGCCGAGCATTTTCAGGTACCAGGTGGTGACTTCAACCAAACATCAGTGCAGCAGCTCTCCCTTGAGGATAGTGACGGCCTGCCCGCTTAGCCGCACCCGATCGCCCTCGTCCTCAACCTTAACCACGCCGCCCCGGGCCGAGGCCTGGTAGGCCAGAAAGCTGGTTTTGCCGAGGCGATCGCGCCAGTAGGGACTGAGACAACAGTGAGCGGCTCCCGTCACCGGGTCTTCGTTGAGGCCCAAATTGGGCGCAAAAAAGCGAGAAACAAAATCGTAGGGCGCATCTCCCCGGCTGGTGACAATCACCCCATGCACCGGGAACATGGCGAGGGCAGCAAAATCGGGCTGTAAATTCAGCACCTTAGCGGCAGACTCCACTTCCACCAAATAGCCCAAGGAACTTTCCCTCACCCATGTCGGGGTTGCGCCCAGCGCCTCGGCCAAGCCATCGGGCACCGCCATGGTCTGGGATGGGTTAGCCGGGAAATTCAGCTCAATCCAATCTCCTACCCGGCGGGCGGTCAACACGCCGCTGCGGGTGTAGAACCTGGCCTCCTGCTCCGCCGTCAAATGGCCCTCTGTCCACAGCACATGGCAGGTGGCCAAGGTAGCGTGACCACAGAGATCTACCTCCACCGTTGGAGTAAACCAGCGCAACCGGTAGCCATCGGCTTCGGGATAGAAAAAGACCGTCTCCGACAGGTTCATCTCCTGCGCCACCTGCTGCATCCAGCTATCAGGCTGAACGGCTGGCAGCACACACACCGCCGCCGGGTTGCCCGCGTAGGGTTTGTCCGTAAACGCATCCACTTGAATCAGAGGAATCGCCACAGGTGTGACCTCCAAGTTTAGGGTTTGGGTGGTAAGGGGCAGTGTAGGCTTCAGGTACCCGGTAGCTGGTGCCCAGTAACGGCTAACTTAGATATCGGATGTCAGATCTCTGATACCAGGTACCCGGTAAATGCTAACTACTGATAGTACCGCTGGTCTAGCCAGATGCGGAGATCTTGTTCAGAGTAAAACCTACGGTGCTGTCCGTCTACCGGGTCGTAAGCCAGGAACCAAGTCTGGCCTTGACGATTCCGCCGCACTGTAATGCGAGGCGACATAGAAGGACACAGCCAGACCAGCAGGCTACGCCCCCAGTGGTGCAGATGCTGCTTCAGCAAACGAGTCACGCCATCGCCTGGTGTTGACGAGGCCGATCCAGACGCTGGAAAATCCTCGGATATCAACTCAAGCTGAGCGTATAAATTATTGGGTTTCATGGGGCTGTCCTTAATAAATGAGGCGAATGCCAACCAGAACAGCACGAATCGATTCGGCCTAGTTAAATTTTCGGCAATAAACCCCGATCAGAACAGAGGCAATTAAGCTAAATTGTTGCGGTAACAGTTTGGTTT
>JAAUUR010000259.1 GCA_012031045.1 Leptolyngbyaceae cyanobacterium SM2_5_2 | reverse complement strand
CGAACGGATGACGCGGGTCGAGAACGACCTGGGCGCCCTCGAGGCGCTGATCTTGTCCCACATCAAGGAAGGCGTACCTGCGTGAGTGTCGAGCTTCACACCCTGCCCAACGGACTGCGAATAGCCTGGGATAGCCATGAGATGATCCGCAGCTTTAATCCCGACTGGCAACCACCAACTGGCGGGCATCGTATGGGTATGGCGTTCTTGTTTGATTATCCGGCAGAAGTGGATGCAGCCTTTCAAGACCTCATCCACGCAGGATATCATGCCCATAAGCCGCCGTTTGATGCGGTTTGGGGGCAGCGCTATGCACAGGTAGAAGACCCTGACGGCAATGTAGTTGATCTTTTCGCGTGGAAAACAGAGGAAAAAACATAGGTGACTTAACCCGTCCACCAGCAAACGCGGGACACACAAAACAAGGGGCGGAGCAGAGGAAGCATGTGGGTGAGAGTGGGTGTGAGGGGGGGGGACAAAGGGTGCAGCAGGGGGTTATAGTTGGCAGCGGCTTACTCTCCCACACCGTCGCCAGTGCAGTACCATCAGCGCTTGCGGGCTTAACGACCGGGTTCGGGATGGGACCGGGTGTGACCCCACAGCTCTAGCCACCAACAATCTCCGCCCTGGGGTTACCCTATGTGCTTCCCCCTCACGCCATCCCTCTCCCCACTGCGCTTCCGCCTGCCCGCCCCCCGTTTTGAGGTCGAACCGCGTCCCGCTGTCCGGGTCGGTGGTCGTGTCGTACGTTGGTTGTTGTTTCTGCGCCAGTTAACGAGTTTTTCCTTCAAGCAGCTCTCTGCCCCTGCTTCTCCTGTCAAGCACCTGCCTCCCCGCATCAAGCCGCCCCTGTTCTCTTCAACAGTAGCCCTCGACCTTTAGTACCGGTCAGCTCCACACATTACTGTGCTTCCACCCCCGGCCTATCCAACTGGTCGTCTCCCAGCGGTCTTACTGACTTTTTGTCATGGGGAGTCTTATCTTGAGGCCAGTTTCCCACTTAGATGCTTTCAGCGGTTATCTGTTCCACAGCTAGCTACCCGGCTCTGCTTCTGGCAAAACAACCGGCACACCAGCGCTGCGTCCACCCCGGTCCTCTCGTACTAGGGGCAGCCCCTCTCAAACTCCCTTCGCCCACAGCGGATAGAGACCGACCTGTCTCACGACGGTCTGAACCCAGCTCACGTACCGCTTTAATGGGCGAACAGCCCAACCCTTGGGACCTTGTCCAGCCCCAGGATGCGATGAGCCGACATCGAGGTGCCGAGCCTTGTCGTCGATGTGAACTCTTGGACAAGACTAGCCTGTTATCCCCGGGGTAGCTTTTATCCGGTAAGCTACGGCCTTTCCACTCAGCGCCGTAGGATCACTAAGCCCGACTTTCGTCTCTGCTCGGCGCGTTGGCCTCGCAGTCAAGCTGGCTTTTGCCTTTACACTCTGCGGCGGGTTTCCATTCCGCCTGAGCCAACCTTTGGGCGCCTCCGTTACCTTTTCGGAGGCGACCGCCCCAGTCAAACTGCCCACCTGCCACTGTCCCCACGTCTCCACAACCCAGGTTAGGGCCAAAGTGGTCTCAGGCTGGTGTTTCATCGTCGGCTCCACCCAATCTAGCGACCAGGCTTCTCCGCCTCCCAGCTACCCTACACAAACACCACCCTAACGCAATGGCAGGCTACAGTAAAGCTCCACGGGGTCTTTTTGTCCTGCTGCGGGTAACGCGCATCTTTACACGTACTTCAATTTCGCCGGGTCCCTCGTTGAGACAGTGCTCCACTCGTTACGCCTTTCGTGCGGGTCGGAACTTACCCGACAAGGAATTTCGCTACCTTAGGACCGTTATAGTTACGGCCGCCGTTCACCGGGGCTTCAATTCAGAGCGTGAACCCCTCCTTTTAACCTTCCGGCACTGGGCAGGCGTCAGCCCGTATACGTCCGCTTCCGCGTTCGCACAGACCTGTGTTTTTGGTAAACAGTCGATAGAGCCTCTTCACTGCGGCCAGCTCTCACTGGCGCCCTTCTCCCGAAGTTACGGGGCCTTTTTGCCTAATTCCTTAACGAGGGTTTTCCCGTTCGCCTGGGTATACTCTACCTGTCCACCTGTGTCGGTTTGCGGTACGGTTTGCTGCTTTCATCGTCCAAGCGCCTTTTCTTGACCCCAGGTCCCGCTCACTTCTGGCTTGCGCCCGGCTTCACGGTCGTTAACCGTTTACCACCGCCATCCACTCAGCGGCTGAGCCTTCCCAGGGTGTTCGCTTGCACTCCCACAACAAGTACGGGAATTTTTGCCCGTTGTCCATCGCCTACGCTTCTCAGCCTCGGCTTAGGCCCGACTAACCCGACGCGGACTGACCTTCCGTCGGAACCCTTAGACCTTCGGCGAAGATGGTTCTCACATCTTTTCGCTACTCATGCCTGCATTCGCACTTGTGACCGCTCCAACCAGCCTTGCCAGCCAGCCTTCTCCGCAATCACAACGCTCCCCTACCACTTCTTGCGAAGTCCCTGGCTTCGGTGCACCGCTTCAGCCCCGTTACATTTTCCGCGCAGCCGCGTTTGACCAGTGAGCTGTTACGCACTCTTTAAAGGGTGGCTGCTTCTAAGCCAACCTCCTGGCTGTCTCAACACGCCCACATCGTTTCCCACTTAGCGGTGACTTCAGGACCTTAGCCGCGGGTCTGGGTTCTTTCCCTCTCGACGACGAAACTCATCTCACGCCGTCCGACTGCCATCGGTAAGTGTCCGGCATTCGGAGTTTGGTTGGGTTCAGTAAGTCTATGACCCCCTAGCCCATCCAGTGCTCTACCTCCGGCACTCTCCTCTAACGCTAGCCCTAAAGCTATTTCGGGGAGAACAAGCTATCTCCGAGTTCGTTTGGCATATCACCTCTACCCACAGGTCATCCCCTAACTTTGCAATGTTAGTGAGTGCGGGCCTCTACGCGCTATTAGGCGCGCTTCACCCTGCCCATGGGTAGCTCACCCGGTTTCGTGTCTAATGAATGCCACTTCGCGCCCTCTTCAGACTCGCTTTCGCTTCGCCTCCGGCTGTCCCTGCCTTAAGCTCGCCACATCCATTAACTCGCAGGCTCATTCTCCAAAAGGCACGCCATCAGGGTTGCCCCCTCTGACCGGTTGTAAGCACACGGTTTCAGATTCTCTTTCACTCCCCGCGCTGGGGTTCTTTTCACCTTTCCCTCACGGTACTTTTCCGCTATCGGTCGTCAAGTGTATTTAGGCTTGGAAGGTGGACCTCCCAGCTTCCCACACGGTTAGCGTGCCGCGTGGTACTCAGGATCCTCCCTTTTTCGACGCCAGGTACGGGACTCTCACCCTCTCTGGTGGGCTTTCCCACACCCTTCCCCTGGTCTACTTTCGGCGGGAGTCCTTCAACCCCGCTGGACTCGTCCAGCGGTTTGGCCTGTTCCGCTTTCGCTCGCCACTACTCGCAGAATCTTCTCTTTTCCTCAGGCTACTCAGATGTTTCACTTCGCCCGGTTCCCTCCCTTGCGGGTGACGTACTTGCATACGCCGGGTTTCCCCATTCGGACATCTCCGGCTTTCGCGGCTGCACACGCCTTACCGGAGCTTTTCGCAGTGTACCACGTCCTTCTTCGGCACTTGACGCCAAGGCATCCCCCGTGTGCCCTTATTCGCTAATGTCTCAGCACGGGCGACTTCATACGGAGAACCAGATGCTTGACCGACCGCCGTCTCCCGACGCTGCGGTCTTCCCTCGCACACGTTCTCTCAACGTCTGCGTGCAGGTTTTTCTCGCTGCTTTACTCGTTATCTGGCTGTTAACCTGCTGTGTGGTCGGCGAGTCTCCCCACCGCTCCACTTCGACGGTCCTGCTTTTCTCCGTCAGGCTGCTCTGTCCAGCCCCCACTTGTTCTCGGTCGGATGTCCGCCCGTCACTGCCCTCAAACGCCCGCTTGAGACCACTGAACGGCTGACTTCACTCCCCCGCTTCCGCACCTGCGACAAAAAAACCCCGTACTCCTGCACCGGGTTGAGGCACTCTCCCTCCCTCTCTTCGCAGTACTTCTCCCCCTATTCAGTTTCTCCTGCCGCTTCAACACTGCTCAAGGTATTTCTCAGCCTGCTCTCGTTGATCGCACTTGCCCCGCAGTATACCCCGCCCCACCCGACCCCGTCAATTCCTGCTTTCCCCTCGCCCTCTATTCTCTTGGAGATCATGCCTCATGGAGATGAGGGGACTCGAACCCCTGACCTACGCCTTGCAAAGGCGCCGCTCTCCCAGCTGAGCTACATCCCCAGTCCCCTGTGGGACTGACAAGACTCGAACTTGTGACCTCGCGCTTATCAGGCGCGCGCTCTAACCAGCTGAGCTACAGTCCCTTCTCCGCTCGCCACTGCCCCTTAACAACACAACAGTGAGTGCAAAACAGCTTTTTTCACACAACCCCGCTCCAAGCCACCGGAGTGCTTCCCTTTTTGCGCTCTGTGTGTTTCCGACTTCACCTGTCGTCATGCTCTCGGTGCGCGTCTCTCGACCTCGCACCTGTTTTCTTAGAAAGGAGGTGATCCAGCCGCAGCTTCCGCTACAGCTACCTTGTTACGACTTCGTCCCAGTCACCCGCCCTGCCTTCGGCAATAGGCTCCTTGCGGTTACCTTCTCGACTTCAGGCATGACCAGCTCCCATGACGTGACGGGCGGTGTGTACAAGGCCCGGGAACGTATTCAACGCGCCGTGCTGATGCGCGTTTACTAGCAACTCCAACTTCATGCAGGCGAGTTGCAGCCTGCAATCCGAACTACGAACGGCTTTCAGGATCCGCTCCAGATCGCTCTTTCGCTTCCCACTGTACCGCCCATTGTAGCGTGTGTGTAGCCCTGGATATATAGGCCATGCTGACTTGACGTCATCCCCACCTTCCTCCGCCTTACCGACGGCAGTCGCGTGTGACACTTGTAACACACGCCGAGGGTTGCGCTCGTTTTCGGACTTAACCGAACATCTCACGACACGAGCTGACGACAGCCATGCAGCACCTGTAGCAGTCTCCCGAAGGACCCTTCCGCTTTCACGGTCGTTCACTGTTATGTCAAACCCAGGTAAGGTTCTTCGCGTAGCCTCGAATTAAACCACACGCTCCGCTGCTTGTGCGGGCCCCCGTCAATTCCTTTGAGTTTTAACCTTGCGGCCGTACTCCCCAGGCGGTGCGCTTACCGCGTTTGCTTCGACACACACTGGGGTTTCCCCCACCGCACATCTAGCGCACATCGTTTACGGCACGGACTACCGGGGTTTCTAATCCCGTTCGCTCCCCGTGCTGTCGCCCCTCAGCGTCAGGTGTGACCCAGCGTGCCGCCTTCGCCTCTGGTGTTCCTCCGCATCTCTACGCATTTCACCACTACACGCGGAATTCCACACGCCTCTATCACCCTCTAGTCAGGTAGTCTCACCGCTCCTCGCCCAGTTTAGCCGGGCGCTTTCAACGATCACTTTCCCAACCGCCTGCGGGCGCTTTACGCCCAGTAATTCCGGATAACGCTTGTGTCCTACGTTTTACCGCGGCTGCTGGCACGTAGTTAGCCGACACTTCTTCGCAGGCTACCGTCCTTCCTCGTCACCTGCAAAAGGGCTTTACGATCCGAAAACCTTCTTCACCCACGCGGCGTTGCTGGTTCAGGGTTGCCCCCATTGACCAATATTCCTCACTGCTGCCTCCCGTAGGAGTCTGGGCCGTGTCTCAGTCCCAGTGTGGGGGGTCACCCTCTCAGGTCCCCTACCCGTCGTCGCCTTGGTAGGCCGTTACCCTACCAACCAGCTGATGGGCCGCAGCCCCATCCTCGAGCGCCGGAACTTTTCTCACAGTTTGCTATTCACCGTGAGCTTATGCGGTATTAGCACACCTTTCGGTGCGTTATCCCGCTCTCGAGGGCAGGTAAGCTACGTGTTACTCACCCGTGCGCCACTCTCCGCCCAACCGAAATCGGGCTTCCCGTTCGACTTGCATGTGTTAGGCACGCCGCCAACGTTCATCCTGAGCCAGGATCAAACTCTCCGTAGAATTTTCTCAGGGTCTTTCCGTCTTCACTATCCTGTTGTTAAGGTGCATCACCTTTGCCTCTGCATCACTGCCGCGCTGACCGGTGCATCGCCCATCGGCGGCCTCACGGCAACCCTGGCGCTGCTGATGATCTGCGGCTGTTGCTTCTGCGTGAAGGTGCTGCGAACCTGTGCTGTTCGCGTGGCTGCGACGAGCGAACCCGTCATCAGTGTAGACAAGCATAGCAGCACCCCTTCTGGCCTGTCAAGCGTTTTCCCTCGTCCCGTTGGAAACTCGTTTGGGATATTTGGGAAAAAGCGACCGGCTTCGGGTTGTGCCGCGACATCTTCCCGGCGCTGCTACCTCATCTGAGGGCCGCGCCGATGTCCGCCACGCTGAACAGCTCACGCCTTACAGCGTGGATTGTCAGTCGTCCTGCCTGTCTGCATCCTGATTGTTAAGGCTATTCTCGTTACAGGGGGGCAGTTTTAACAGGCTGGGGGGCAGGTGCGTCAAGGCCCTATCTGAAAATTAACCTGAAAGGGGGCCAACGCGGGCACAGTTGGCCTGTGCCCGCGCTGCGCGATGACGCAAGCCGGGGCCTTAGTTGGCCTCGCACTCCGGTTGCAGGAGGTTTTCATCCGGCTTCTGATTGCCGGAGTCCGCCACATAACCGAGCCGGTCAAGGGCCTTGAGCGCGGCCTCACGCGTGCGGTCATTGTTGCCCGCAGCCAGCAGCAGCAGCGGCTCGATGGCGCGGCGGTCGCCCAGCTTGCCCAGGGCTTCTGCCGCGTTGTGCGGGGTCTGGAAGCCGGGGGCATCCAGCGCGCGGATCAAGGGGTCAACAGCGCGGGTATCACGCAGCTTGCCCAGCATCAGCGCAGCCCGCCCACGCACGATCAAATCTTCGTATTCGTTCTGCACCGTGATCATCAGGGCACGCACGGCTTGATCGCCGCCGGCCATACCCAGCTTCATCACGGCAGCGCGGCGCTTGTCTTTACTCACATCACGCAGCTCTACCAGAAGCTGCTTGATCACCTCCGGGTCAGGCTCTTTCATGGCCTACAACCTTTCGCATGACTTATGACGGTTGGGTTCCGCACACATGAACGGGACGGCAGGACTGGCGAATCTCCGCGACTGACCAGCCTTTAATCGGAACAACACGCATAAAGTCCAGTTGATTCCATTCTATCGCGGATTCACTCCTGCACAGCATGAACAATCAGAACCCTTACGCTATCTTTCATCTATGATAGCAGGACCCACCGGGGACGCAACCTGCGGACGCACGACGCCGCCCCCCGGTTGCTGGGGGTGTGCGTTGCGTTCGATGAGCAGCTTGCCGTCGTGGATACGGCAGACACGATCCGCCAGCGGGACAATTTCCGGGCTGTGGGTCGCCATGACCAGGGTGCGGCCCTGGTCGCGGGTCAGCTCCAGCAGCAGGCGCAGGACGGTTAGGCCGGTATCTTCGTCCAGGTTGCCGGTCGGTTCATCGGCCAGCACCAGCGCGGGTTGGTGGACGAGGGCGCGGGCGATGGCGACCCGTTGCTGCTCACCGCCGCTGAGCTTATCCGGGAAGGTATCGGCCCGGTCCCCCAGGCCGACCCGCGCCAGCAGGTCACGGGCGATGCTTTCGCTCTCACGACGGGCACGCCCCCGCAGTTCGTAAGGCAGGGTGATGTTCTCGATGACCGTTAACGTAGGGATGAGGTTGAAGAACTGAAATATGATGCCGATCTGATCCCGCCGGAAGAGGGTCTGGCGGCGCTCATCCAGCGCG
>JAAUUR010000003.1 GCA_012031045.1 Leptolyngbyaceae cyanobacterium SM2_5_2 | reverse complement strand
CGGTCGTAGGGCGGCTGCTGGCATTATCCCGGTAGTCGTAACCCTGGCGACCATAGCCAGGGGCCTGGTAATCGTTATAGCTACCGCCGCCGTAGGATGGCTGGCTACCGGCATCGTAGGGCGATGGGTTGCCGTAGGCACTGTCACGGAATGGCGGTTCCCCGTAACGCTGATTGCCACGGTTACGGGCATCGTAGTCCCAGTCGTCATCCCAGTTGCCCCAGGAGGATGAACCCTGGTAGCCGTAGTTGGGCCGGGCATCCAGGTCATCGTCGAAGGAGAAGGTTTTCTTCAGGGTGTTGCCAATCTGACCCAGGATGCCGCCCTCCTGTTCATCATCGGCTTCATAGAGGTAGGCTTCGCGGTTGAGGTCGTAGAGTTCATCTTGCAGCTCGGCCTGGGCAATGTCGATGCCGCGTTCATCCCCCTGTTCCAGGTAGTCGCGCAGTTCTTGCACCAGCCCTTCAATGCGGCGACGGCGATCGCGGGCAAACTGCATCCCAAAGTCCAGCGCCACCTCCCGCAACAGCCGCTCCGCCTGAAACGTCAGCGCTTCGGCGCGGTTGCGCTTTTCCACCCGCTCCCGCTGCAGGCGGTCAGTTTCGGCGTACTCTTCCGCCTCCTGAATCATACGCTGCACTTCGCTTTCGTCGAGGTTAGCCGCTCCCTGTACCGTCAGGCTTTGCTCTCGGCCTGTGGTCTTATCCATCGCCGACACCTGGAGGATGCCGTTAGCGTCGATATCGAAGGAGACCAGCACCTGGGGGCACCCCAGCGGGGCGCCGGGGGGAATGCCCATCAGCTTGAAGCGACCCAGAGATTTGTTGTCTGCAGCCATTTCTCGCTCGCCCTGGAGCACATGCACCTCCACAGAGGTCTGGTTATTTTCGGAGGTAGAGAAAATATCTGAGCGCCGCACTGGAATTGTGGTGTTCCGAGGAATCACCTTCTTCATCACGCCGCCGATGGTTTCTAACCCCAGGGAGAGGGAGGTGACATCTAACAGCATGATGTCTTGCACTTCCTGGGTCAGAATGCCAGCCTGAATCGCCGCCCCCACGGCTACGGCTTCATCGGGGTTGACGTTTTGGTTAGGCTCCAGACCAATCAGCGATCGCACTAAATCTTGGGCCATGGGCATCCGGCTACCGCCTCCCACCAGCACCACTTCGTCAATATCGTTAGGGGCCAGGTTGGCATCAGCCAGCGCTTGCTTTAGCGGACCCCGTAGACGACTGACCAGATCCCCACAGAGCCCCTCAAACTGCGAGCGGCTAAGTCGAGTTTCCAGGTGCTTAGGCCCATCCTTGGTAGCCGTGATGAAGGGTAGGCTGATTTCTGTGGTAGCCACCCCCGACAGCTCAATTTTGGCCTTTTCGGCGGCTTCGGTGAGCCGTTGCAGGGCTTGCCGATCTTGACGCAAATCAATCCCGTCTTGCTCTAGAAATTGTTCGGCCAGCCAATCCACAATTTTTGTGTCGAAGTCAGCACCGCCTAGTTGAGTATCACCGGCTGTAGCGCGTACTTCAAACACGCCATCCCCCACATCTAGCACTGACACATCAAAGGTGCCCCCGCCCAAGTCAAACACCAGGATAGTTTGGTTGTAGGTTTGATCTAGGCCATAGGCTAGCGCCGCCGCCGTTGGTTCATTCAGAATCCGCTTGACGTCTAGCCCGGCAATGCGACCGGCGTTGCGGGTAGCCTGGCGCTGGGTGTCATTAAAGTAAGCTGGCACAGTAATAACCGCACCGGTCACAGGCTGCCCCAGGTAGCGGCTCGCTTCATCGGCCAGCTTGCGCAGAATCATAGCGGAGATTTCTTCTGGCGCAAAATCTTTCTCCAGGCGAGGGCAGCGAATTTTAACGTTGCCGACCTCATCGCGACGAATGGTGTAAGGCACTCGCTTAGAGGACGGATCAAGCTCGGTATACTTACGACCCATGAAGCGCTTGACGCCATAGAAAGTATTTTGAGGGTTGAGCACGGTTTGCCGCCGCGCCATCTGCCCCACCAGGCGTTCGCCCTCTTTGCTAAAAGCCACCACTGAAGGCGTTGTACGCATACCCTCAGCGTTGGCAATCACCACTGGCTTGCCACCTTCCATAACAGAGACAACTGAGTTGGTGGTGCCCAGGTCGATGCCAACTACTTTTCCCATTCGCTTTGGCGTCTCCTTAATCTATCCGTCTTGCGTACTGTAGGAAGGCTAGCATCGGGAGGGCCTTGCTTCTGCCGCCTTACTTACATCTTTCTTAATGATAGTCTGTCCTGACCTAGCCTTAAATTTTAGCGCCTGGATAGGGGTAGGGGGTGAGGGGTAAGGGGTTGGTGAGATCGCGAAATAGTCAGGGGGTGGGTTAATTGGATGAGGGTGTCAGGGGTTGGCATTTTTTGCTATGCTGGTAAGCCAAATGCGGATGTGGCGGAATTGGTAGACGCGCTAGATTTAGGTTCTAGTTTCGCAAGAAGTGAAGGTTCAAGTCCTTTCATCCGCATAAAGCCCAGGTTAGACGCTGCCTCAAGAGTTGATGGACTGAGCTGTTTGGCCCTTCCCTGGGGTGAGTTTGGGAAAACCCTGCCCCAGCCATCTATCAAGGCTCACCAAAACCTACACCCTGAGCAGCCGATTGCTGAACTCAGCTTCCAAGCTTTTGATAGCCAGAGTGCGGGACAACGCCAGACCCCGCTGGTAGGCATCTTGAGCGCTATCCTGGTTACCGCTGGCGGCGTAATAGTCACCTAACCAGCGCAGGGTGATGGCGGTTTGTCGATCAGGATCAGGCTGATTGAGCGTTAGGGCGATACGGCGATCTAGAAATGTCTTGGCAGTATCTAATTCGTTGCGGTCAAAGTAGATGGTGAGTAGGCCGTCTAGGGCACGCAGTTGCACGTCGCGATCACTAACCTCATCTCCCAAACGCAGACCTACCCGGTAAGCACCAATCGCGCTGGTATCTTGACCCAGGGCTAAGTAGGCATCGCCCAAGTGGTTAGAGGTGTGGGCTTCTCCCAGGCTATCCTGGGCCAGCAGGCGATAGTTAGCCGCTGGGGTTAAAGATTCACCGCCAGATCCAAATCGCCCCGTTGGAAAGCAACCCAACCCAAATTACTGAGGGAAAGGCCAATTGCTCTAGCGTCGCCAGTAGGGCGGGCCAGCAACAACGCTTCTTCAAACAGGGTTTGCCCGTCGTTCAACCGCCCCTGGTTGACCTGGAGCGAACCCAAATTGTTGAGCCCAAACACCACCCCAAGAGAGTCATTATTATCACGGGCGATGGCCGTCCTTAATCTGAAGACCCGCTCAGCCTGAGGATAGTTGCCCAAATTCACAAAGGCATAGCCCATGGCGCTATAGGCCTGCCCCTGAGCCTGGGTATCTCCCAGAATACGGTAGATATCCGCCGCCGCCGCCCAGGCTTGGGTCGCCTGGCTAAACTCCCCTGCCGCCGCCTGCTGTTGGCCCAGCTGCATCCATTGATCGGCCACATCTCGCGACTGCCCTGAGGTCGCATTATGGGGTTGAATATTGAGCTGTTGCTCCAGATTCGAGGCCAAACTCGGCGGCACTAGCCAGAGCCAAGGAGCTAGGGTAACGATCAACAGGCTAAGGCGGTGCATCATGGCCAGATTACTCGCGGAGCGAGAAGGTGGTGGGTGGTGGGTAGAGAGTTAAAAAGTAGTAGCGAGCAGGTTGTAGGTTTGGGGCGTTATTGATAAGGAGAGTTGGCTTGCTGTCAGGTTGCTTGAGCCTGTAATAGAAGAATTTAGCGACTACTTCTAACTCCTGGCTCCTGACTCCTGACTTCTAGCTCCTAACTCCTGACTCCCATCAAGCTGCTCCAGAAACAGATCGTTAAGTAGCTCATCATCGCTGGGTAGGGTGTCGGGCTGAGGGAGCTGAGCCAGATAAATCTCCCGAATATCTTCAGGAAGAGTCTCCTCCAGATTTTGATAAGCCTGCCCCAGCCTGACGCGCACATCGGCGGCTGAGAGTTGCTCACCCTCTGCCCGCAAGTAGGCCACAATGCGAGCTTCGCTCCATCGGAACGTCATGGCCATCACGACAATCAACCGATCAATGGGCCGCAACCGCTCCAGGGCTTGCTCCAGATAGCACCAAAACGGAGGCGATGCATCGGCCAGGGAGTAGTGAATGGCTTCTACCTCCGGCACCAGCACCTGATTAATGCACAGCGCCGTCACGTTAATAATCCAGTTCTGCAAGGTAAACGAACTGGGGCGATGGCCTCCAGTTTCAGCCTGCCCAGTGTCTACACCACCCAGCTCGTGGAGAATATGCCGCCAGGTTAGCGCAAACAAGTATTCTGCCTGCACCGGAGAGCGGGCCGAGTGGCGAATCAGGCTGTATACCACCGGGCTATAACGGCAAAAGATGGTGGTGAAGTATCGCCCCGATTCAGGATGACGCTGAAACAGCGTGACTAACTCCTGGTCGCTCAGGTGCTGTAACGACTGCACAAGGGCATGGTCGCACTCTGGAAATTGGGGAAGGTTGACGGCATTAACCATAGGATGAAGCCGCATTCAAGGAACGACAAGAGATGACATCAGATCAGCCTCTAATATATCTACTTCGGAAAGTTTGCACACTTAAAATTTATGAAAACCGCCGAACCTTCTCAGGCGGGGCAACCCCTCCCAAAGATACCCATCTGTGGTTAAGAGCACCGGATTAGAGTTGATACACTAGGAAAGAAACCTGGCTAACCTGTTCACGATTTCTAGTCGCGCCGCAATTATGTTGACTTCCCTGCCCCTAACCCAGATGCCCATTGGCCTATTGGCTACTTTGTTTGGCCTACCCTTTGACAGCATTATGTCAACCCAGGGAATTATGGTCATGCTGCTGGTGGCCTATGCGGGGGCCATGTGGATGTTTCTCAAGAGTGCGCCCAAGGTGTACACAGTGATGGTGTCTGATCTGGCCGTGGCTCGCCATTTCTATGAAGAAATGCTGAATCTCCCGACGGCGGAAGTGCCCCTGCATTACTACTACAACTATGAGCAAACAATGGGCAGCACTGGCCTTGATCCGCTTTACATGGGTGGCGTTTCCAGCCTAGCCACTGGTGCACCCATGAATAGCCCCGATGGCCTGTGGTATCAGCTTCGCAAAAACACTCAGCTCCACGTCATTTCTGGGGCTAGCTTGGGTTATCGCAACCGCCAGCGTCACGTTTGTTTTGATCACAACTGCTTGGAATACATCCTCATGCGGGTGCAATTGAGCGGCATCGACCACAAAATTCGCAATGAAAAACCGCTGAATTTTCTAGTTAGAGACTACGAAGAACAGGTGATTGAACTGGCTGAAATAGATGGCTAGGAGATTATTTCGTCCCAAATAGCGATCGCCTGCGTCCCCTAGCCCTGGCAAAATGTAGCCTCGCTCATCCAGCTTTTCATCCACCGCTGCGGCGTAGAGCGGTACGTCAGGATGTTCGCTATGGAAGTGCTGAATTCCTTCAGGGGCGGCCAACAAACAGAGGAAGCGTAATGATCGCGGGTTACCCTGTTTTAGGGGATACAGTGCCGCCACGGCTGTATTGCCCGTAGCAATCATCGGGTCTACCACCAACACATCCCGATCGGATAAATCTTCCGGGACTTTGAAGAAATACTCAATCACCCGCAGCGTTTGAGGATCTCGGTAGAGCCCAATATGCCCCACCCGGGCTGAAGGCATGAGCTCCAAAATACCGTCTAAAATCCCCTGCCCCGCCCGCATGATTGAAACAACAACCAACTTTTTCTCTGGGGCTAATACCGGCGCTTCCATAACGGCGAGGGGGGTTTGAATTGTCTCCAGCTTCAGCGGAAAATCTCGTGTCACCTCGTAGGCCATTAGCAAGCTGATTTCCTTCAGCAGAGTGCGAAATTTAGCCGTGCTAGTCTCAGCCCGCCGCATTAGCGTGAGCTTGTGCTGAATCAGCGGATGGTCAATGAGGTGGAGGTTGGACATGGGGATTTTAGATTTTGGATTTTAGATTTTGGCGGGATATCCCCTCCTAGGAGGGGCAGGGGTGGGTAAATTTTGGCTTTTTTGACTTGTTCTACTTTCTGCCTTTTGCCTTCTGCCGTCTTCTTTCCTTAAAACACCGTGCCATCGCTGGCCAGTTGAATCGGGGGCCTGCCGTCGGGGCGTTTTTCAGCGGCAATTTGGCGGCCTGCCGCCCAGGTGCCGCCTTGCAGAATGTTGGCCAGGGGCAGGGCTTCAGGGGAGAGGTTGAGGGTTTGGCGCAGGTGGGTGGCGAGTTCATCCAGCAGGCAGACGGTAAGGGCGCGCCATTCCACCATCAGGGGTGAACTGGGAAGATGGGCGATCTCGGTGGCTTCAGTCAATTTAGGGATTAACACGCCCAGGTCAATGAACAGGCCACCGTTGCGGTATTCAGCTAAACCCGTGAGTTGTTCCAGGTCGGTGAGGATGAAGCCTAGCTCCTGTAAGGGTTCGAGTAGGGAATAGGTCAGCCACTGGGAGAGCTTATGGAAGGGCACAAGCTGGCTACCAGGGTCAGCATTAGGCAGTTGAGGATGAGGCCACACATCCCCAAGGTTAACCCCTGCGAGGGTGACTCGGCCTGGCCAAATATCGCCTAGCCCCTGAAAAAGTGTCTGTAAAATGGTGACGGCAGATAGGTGCCCATCTGGAGCCTGACGCAGCCAGTAATCCACCAAATATCCGGGTCTAGGGCCATCGACACCAAACAGTTGAGGATGTTGGTGCAGCGCGTGGCTGAGCTTTTGCAGCAGGCTGACCCGCCCCTCCAGGCCCAATAAAGGGTTCTCGGTGCTGACCTGAAAGGCCTGGCCAAGTTGGTCGGCGGTTAGCTGGAGCAGCCCTGCGGCGTCTGCCTGCCAGGGGTAGTCGGGCTGGCTAGAAAAAAGTCCCTGGGCAAAGCTATGGAAGCTGGCAATCGCCAACCCCTCCGACCGCTGAAATTCCTGCCCAGTCTCTGGCTCTTGGTAGCGCCAGGCTGACCCGGCCCCGGCATCCAGCAGCACACTGGTAACAGCCAAATCGACCTTGAGCTGCGCCCGCTCCAGGGGAGACAGGTTAGCTAGGGCCGGTTCCAGGTAGGCCAGCCGTGATTGCCCCCCAACCTCAAAGTGCCGCCAGCGCGAGTGCACCGGGATATCCCCCGCTGGGATACTGCCACGCCATAACGGCTAGCACGTAGTCGGCCACCGCTGGTAAAGCTGCTATGTCGAGATGGAAGTGCTGCAGCTGATCCTGCAAAGCCAGATTAAAAAGAACCTGACAGCGCTCGCGGATAGCCTGGGGGCTGTGTAGATAGGTAACGACCGAAGACCGGTCAGAGGTTGCGCTCATAGAGCCAGGAACCAAGAACGAAAAACAAAGAACGAAAAACGTAGGGCGAAGCCCGTGCGAAGCAGAGGGAAGAGATAAAAAATAACCCAAATCTTTGGTCTTACCCGTCATTCGTTGGAGATGACTGGCTGTTAAGGGTTGCGCTGTTACTATTCGCCAAGGTTGCGCCCCTTGACCTGGGCCAGAGCATCCTCCGAGAGTACGTCTCGCTCTGTGTAGTAACCGGCGGCTTTTTTGGCCTCAATTTCAACCCGTGCATCGGGGGGAATCAGGTCTTCGGGAATGGGCACTCGTTCGATGATCTCGATGCCAGAGCGAACTATGGCGTTGTACTTCATATCGCTCATTGATATAAAGCGGTCAATGCGGGTAATGCCCAGCCAGTGCAGCACATCGGGCATAAGCTCCTGAAACCGTACATCCTGTACACCAGCTACACATTCGGTACGGGCAAAGTAGGCATCGGCGCGATCGCCCCCTTCCTGGCGCTTGCGAGCGTTATAGACGAGGAACTTAGTGACTTCTCCCAGGGCTCGTCCCTCTTTGCGGAAATAGACGATAATACCGGCTCCACCCTGCTGAGCGGTTTGAATACATTCCTCCAGGCCGTGTACCAGGTAGGGGCGGCAGGTGCAAATGTCAGAGCCAAACACGTCAGAACCGTTGCACTCATCGTGTACCCGCACGGCCAGCGGCAGGGTTGAATCCGTGATAGCAGCCAGATGGCCAACCAGGTACACCGTAATGCCGCCAATGGGGGGCAAGAACACCTTTAAGTCTGGTCTGGTCACCAGTTCAGGAAACATGCCGCCAGTTTGCTCAAACAGGGCATAGCGCAGGTCGTCTTCACTGACCTGCAACCGCTGAGCTACACCCGGCAAGTACCACACAGGCTCCACCGCCGCTTTAGTGACCACCAGGTCGCCACCAGGTTTGACAATTTTTCCATCTTCGAGAATTTGCCCTTGCCGCACGGCCTCCAGTAGCTCTGGCATTTGGATGTGGGCACGAGTTACCGCAATGGTAGGACGAATGTCCATCCCCTGGGCGATCAGAGTGTGGTAGACCTCGCCAACCAGAGCCCCAAAGGGATCGAGGGAGACAATTTTATCTGGATCTCCCCAACTGGGATGGGGGCCAATCGCTACGGCCGGGGAGGTGTTAGTGAGATCTGGACGGTGTTCTGGATGCAGCACGCCGCTGGCCACCGCCAGGGCTCGATACACGGCATAGGAGCCAGAGTGTGTACCAATCACATTGCGATGGGTTGGATCAATCACCGTGGCGACAATTGGCCCTCGCTTGAGTGGGTCAGCCTGCCCCCAGTGGATAGGGCTACCCTTGCGCCCCGACCGACTGGGATGCGAAGTCAGGACGATGTGCCGCCGTTTGCTATTGGTAGTTTCTCCAAAACGGCCACCGTCAGGATGATTAGAAGTCGTGGAAGATCCATTCGAATCGGTCATAGAACCCTCACCAAGATGGACGTTATTCCCAACATGAGAGCCGATAGGGCCAGGTTAGAGGCCTGCACTAACCCCAACCTAACGCTCGGTAAACCATAACCCTAACCCTTAGCAGACAATCTTGGTGGATCGAAAGACTACATAATTTCCCGCCCCTGCCCAAATTTCCCACATCTGCGAACCAGGGAAAAGCTCGTGGCCAACCGAAATGGGAGCACGGGTTCTGTGGGGGGGTGTTGACAAGCCAAACGCTCAAAGCTAGCGGCCAGAAGCCTTGCCTAGACAGACAAAACCCGCCTACGCCGGTTCATAAAATTGGCAGCCCAACACACCACCAAGGTTTGGTTCGGTGCGTCACCCATGGCAATGACGCAGCCTACGGATATTTTTAGATCGTCTACTTGGCTGACCAGCCCTATATTTTTTACTCGCAAAAAATAGAACGTTTGGCTATCGAAATAAAACGGCACTGGTCAAGCATGGTCAGCTGACTCACCCCCCATTCAACCCTCTCAGCCTTCAGATGGCTCAGGGTTTTGCTCTGAACTGTCTGGGACCGCAAAGTTGGCGTGCTTGGCAACCAACTCTAAAAACTTAGCGGTGCTGCGATCCGGTTCGTACACTCCGTTTTCCCATTCACTAACGGTTTGACGACGTACGCCCATTTGTTCAGCAAAGTCTATTTGAGTTAAGCCCATATGCTTACGCAGGGCACGAATTGCATCCTGTTGCCAGATAATTTTGCCGTCCTTGGTTTGAATGTTGTAGTGCGCCTGATATTTACGAAAAGTAACTTTTTTCTGCCCTATATCGACATCTTGGACATGGTAACCCGCTTTAATCCAGGCGCTAGCCTGCAACGCTGTGGCACTATCTCGGTTGCTCCACCAATTTTTGCGATCGCGGGCTGAGGCCGGTAGTTCCCCTCCTAGCATGGCTTCAATCTCTGCAAAGGCAAGCAACACGTCGTCCTGGCCAGAGCTTTGCAGGTAATCGAACAGAGGATAGTACTTACTGCCGGGTTTCATGGGTGGGATCGATTCAACTTTGACCAAGTCCAGAAGGAGCACCTAATGTTTAGAAAAGCTACAGTTTCCCCCACTAGACTTGGCCTGGCACCAAAAGATAGAGAGGGAAAATCTGCTCCCCTAATAATGCCTGAAAGTGGTCAATAAAAACACCGCAGATCCTGTTGGTTACTCTGGAAAATCCTCTACCGCGCCGCCCAAATTTGCTGTAATGGCTCTGGTGTTAGCCACCATCATTGTGATGTAAGTGTCCCCGTCGCTGCCTGGTGCGCCTAGTGAGTCTGAATAAAGTTTGGCATCTGCCAGTGCCACCCCGGCCTCGGTGGCTACGGTAGTAGTAAGGTCTGGGTTAATTGTGGTTTCCGCAAAAATGGCGGGTACGCCCAGGGCTTGAATGGACTCCACCAGTTGCTGTACTGTGCGGGCGCTGGGCTGCTCCTCGGTACTGAGGCCAATCAGTGTGCCGGCCACGGTTAGCCCGTAGGCGTTGGCATAGTACTGAAAGGCATCATGGGTGGTCACTAGCTGCCGCTGGCTAGGGGGAATGGTGGCGGTTTGGGCGGCAATCCAGCCATGTAACTGGTTCAGTTCCTGAATGTAGGTGGCCGCGTTTTGGCTGAAGATGGCTTTGTGTTCAGGGGCGAGGGCAATGAACTCATCGCGAATGGCCTCAACCATCGGCACCCCATTGCTGGCATCTCCCCAAACGTGAGGGTCAGGTACCGTGCTACCTGATTTTGCCAAATCCAGGGGCGGCACCACTTCTCCCACGGCCACCCGCTGCGCTTTTACCCCCGTCGCATTGAGTAGGCGAATCAGATTTGGTTCCAGGTTATACCCGTTGTAGAGAATCAAATCGGCCTGCTCAAAGGCAACACTGTCGGCGGGTACAGGCTCGTAAAGATGGGGATCAGCACCGGGTTGAAGAATACTGGTCAGTTCAATCTGCTCTCCCCCAACTTCGGCAGCCCAGTCAGCCAGGATAGTGCTGGTGGCCACTACTACCAGTTTGTCGCCAGCAGAGCCATCAGGAGTAGCAGCCGATTCACCCCCTTCGGTTGTATCGCAACCCACTAACCCCACCCCAAGGATAGACGCCACAACCGCCAGGCTTCCGTAACGTTGAACCCAATGGGTGCCCAGTGACATCATGTGTTTCATAGCCTCATTTCATAATCGTTTCATTTTTACGATACAATGCATTTCATAATCGTTTCATTTTTTGATCGCCACCTTTTCTGGGGATGGCTTTTGGAGCCTGGGGGTTAATTGCCAGGTTGGCTGGTGCACCCTTGCTTCTTATTTTTCGTAGTTTCTCCGTCGGCAAGAAAAGGGAATCGTTTTCAAGGGTTGATGGATATGGCGAACGCTCCCCAAATTATCGTTGACCATCTCAGCGTCAATTACCGTGATGTGCAGGCGCTGCGGAATATTAACGTAACCGTGCCGCCAGGGCGTCTAGTGGGAATCTTTGGCCCCAATGGCGCAGGCAAAAGCACCCTGATTAAGGCCATGCTAGGGCTAATGCCTGTGGTAACCGGCATCGTCACCTACGGGGATGACGACCTGGCCCACCAACTGGAGCGAGTAGCCTACGTACCTCAGCGATCGCAGATCGACTGGACCTTCCCCGCCAGCGTTTGGGATGTCGTGATGATGGGGCGGGTCAGGAAAACAGGCTGGCTCAGGCGCTTTTCTGCGGTTAGTCGGCAGGTAGCGACAGCATCCCTAGAGCGGGTTGGTATACTGGAGTTTCGCGATCGCCCCATCGGCGCACTCTCTGGAGGGCAGCAGCAGCGCGTCTTTTTAGCCCGCGCCCTGGCCCAAGAGGCTGAGCTCTTCTTTTTTGATGAACCCTTTGTCGGAGTTGACCAAAAGACCGAAGCGGTCATCTTCCAAATCTTTCGCGAACTGGCCGACAGCGGCAAGATCGTCATGGTGGTTAACCACGATCTGGGCGAATCGATCACGCATTTTGACCAACTGATTCTGCTCAATAGAGAATTGGTGGCCACTGGCCCCCGTGATTGGGTGCTTACCCGTGAGAATATGAGCCGCGCCTACGGTGGCCAGATTGGGTTCTTTGGCCATGCCGCCTGAACTAGCGGTACTGAACTGGTTCTTTGAGCCGTTGCAGTACGGTTTATGCAGCGATCGCTGGCCGTAGCCATTATGGTGGGCATCATCTGCGCGGTGGTCGGTAGCTACCTAATGGTGCAGCGACTGGCCTTGCTGGGAGATGCCATCAGCCATTCGGTTTTGCCGGGGCTAGCTATCGCTTTTCTCCTGGGCGTGAATATTTTCGTCGGCGCGTTTATCGCTGGGGTAGTTAGCACTGTCTTAATTGGTTGGATTCCTCGGCGATCGCCCATCAAAGAGGATGCGGCCATGGGCATTGTGTTTTCGGCCTTCTTTGCCCTGGGAATTACATTAATTACAACCATCCAAAAAGACAACAAAATTGACCTGAATCACTTTCTTTTTGGCAATATTTTGGGAGTTATTCCATCAGAAGTCCGCGATACAGCCATTATTGCTGTTTTAGTGCTATTAGCCGTGGCTTTACTTTATAAAGAGCTGCTGTTCTATAGCTTCGATCCCCTGGGTGCCAGGGCCAGTGGGCTACCAACTAGCTGGCTTAATTCGGGGCTGATGGTGCTGATTGCCCTGACTGTGGTAGCCAGTATGAAGGTGGTCGGCGTCGTTTTGGTGCTCTCGTTGTTGATTGCCCCAGGCGCTACGGCCTACCTGCTGGTGCCCCGGCTGCATCAGATGATGGGGCTGGGGGCTGGGGTTGGAGTGTTGGCCAGCGTGAGCGGCTTGTACTTGAGTTATTACTTTAATGTGCCATCTGGGCCAGCGATCGTCCTGGTGGTTTCGGCCCTGTTTGCCGTGGCGTTTCTCCTTGGCCCCCGCTATGGGGTACTCACCACCCCAGGCACCCCCAGGAGCGGTTCCCCATGGCAGCGGTTGCTAGGATTATGGCGCTGATTAAACATCCGGGCTCTTGTCTGGGGTTG
This sequence comes from Leptolyngbyaceae cyanobacterium SM2_5_2, assembly GCA_012031045.1. GTDB lineage: Bacteria > Cyanobacteriota > Cyanobacteriia > Phormidesmidales > Phormidesmidaceae > Nodosilinea. Next base: position 19,753 of record JAAUUR010000003.1, on the reverse strand, counting down.
CAATGGTTAAGGCGCTTGTACGAGTCTGTCAACAGGAGATGGGTGGTAGAAGTCCTCGCTGGTAGGATGGCACCCAAGCGTGGCATTACTCTAGCCCTAAACTGTGGCAGACGGCCTGCCGCATCTCGGTACAGAGCTTATACATTTCTACGCTTATAACCCCAGCAGTCGGGCCAGTAAGAGCAAGCCGGCGATCACCAGCAGTGGGGTAGAAATCGCTACGACTTGGGCCGCTAGCCAGCCAGGTAGATAGATGTCAGAAACAGATTGCCCTTCAGGGGTAAGGTTTTCTGCCAGGGTTCGTAGGGGGCAACGAAAGCCATTACTTGCATAGACGACAACTTCTACACTAATCAGCCCAAAGGCCAGTGCCGTCCACCTTGATAGCTGATTGGTGAGCCCGCCATAGAGCAAAAACAAAATGGCGGCGAACATAACCACGAAAACAATCGTGTGGGCCAGTTTTACCCATGTGAGCGCCGTCATCTCATCCTATTGAAAGTTCACAATGCGAGCGAAGCTGTCGGGTTCCAGGCTGGCCCCACCCACCAGAGCACCGTCAATTTCAGGCTGGGCCATCAGCTCATCCACATTGCTGGGTTTGACGGAGCCACCATACTGAATCGTCACATCAGGGTTTTTTAGCAGTTTGCGAATGCCGCCAATCACGCGATTGGCTTCGTCGGCTTCGCAGGTGTCGCCGGTGCCGATGGCCCAGATTGGTTCGTAGGCAATGACGAGATTATCCTGGTCGATGTCTACCACCCCCTTCTCAATTTGCGTGGTAATGACGGATTGAGTTTCACCAGCATCACGCTGTTGCTTAGTTTCCCCCACGCAGAGAATAGGCGTTAGGCCGCATCGTTGGGCCCGCTGCCAAGCGCAGGTTTACAGTTTCATCTGTATCAGCAAAGTACTGGCGCCGTTCGCTGTGACCCACAATGACGTAGCGCACCCCCAGTTCGCGCAACATATCCCCCGAAATTTCGCCCGTGTAGGCTCCTTCTAACTCCCAGTGAATATTTTGTGCCCCCACCTTTACCCTGGCCCCGTGCAGGCTCTTAGACAAGGCGCTTAGAGCGGTAAAGGGCGCACAAAGCACAACCTCACGTCCGTCGGGAGTATCGGTTAGATGTCCCAAAAAGTTACGCAAAAAATCCAGGGTTTCTGCCTGGGTTTTGTACATCTTCCAGTTGCCAGCAATAATAATTTTCCGCACGGTATTTCAGAGTCGAAGGTCACAGCTATTAATCGCATCATTGCATCCTACTAAGAAAGGAACCCCGGATCAAATCTTGCTGCGGTATTGTTGCAAGATGATCCGGGGTGGTGAGGTAGGAGAACTTCCTTCTACTGCTACCGCAGAGCCGCAGCTTCGCGGGCCGCAGCGGCTTCATCGGGGTGGATGTTCAAGCGTGTGAGATTGATGCGGCCACGGCTATCAATTTCCCGCACTTTAATAATCACCTCGTCGCCGACATTAACTTCGTCTTCGACTTTGGCCACTCGGTAATCGGCCAGTTGGGAGATGTGAATCATCCCCTCTTGGCCGGGCATGAACTCTACGAAAGCGCCAATCGGGATGACCCGCGTTACCGTGCCGACAAAGACATCCCCAGCCGAAGGCTTGAAGACGATGGATTCAATCAGCGCTTTGGCCTGCTTGGCTTTTTCTCCAGAAATGGAGGATACGGTGACGGTGCCATCATCGGCAATGTCCACCTTGGCGCCGGTTTGCTCGGTGATGGACTTAATTTTTTTACCACCGGGGCCAATCACCATGCCAATCAGGTCAGGATCAATCTTGAAGCTGATCAGGCGGGGCGCATAGGGCGATAGCTCAGGTCGAGGTTGGTCAAGGGTAGCCAGCATCTTCTCTAGAATATGGAGCCGAGCGGGCTTAGCCTGATGGATGGCATCGGCAATCACCTGAACCGGTAGGCCATTGATTTTCATATCCATTTGCAGCGCCGTGATGCCACTGTCGGTACCGGCCACTTTAAAATCCATATCGCCCAGGAAGTCTTCAATGCCCTGGATGTCGGTCAGAATCCGAACCTCATCGCCTTCTTTGATCAGCCCCATAGCCGCTCCGCTGACTGGCTTGGTAATCGGCACTCCGGCATCCATGAGCGACAGAGTGGAACCGCAGACGGAGCCCATTGAGGTTGAGCCATTAGAAGACAGCACCTCCGACACGACCCGAATCACGTAGGGAAACTCTTCCTGGGGCGGCAGAACTGGAACTAAGGCTCGCTCAGCTAGAGCACCGTGGCCAATTTCGCGGCGACCGGGCGATCGCATCGGGCGGGTTTCCCCCACCGAGTAGGGCGGAAAGTTGTAGTGGTGTAGATAGCGCTTTTCCTCTTCAGGGTGCAGGTCATCCATCATCTGAGCATCGCCAGGGGTACCCAGGGTCACCACCGACATGACTTGGGTTAGCCCCCTTTGAAACAGCCCAGTGCCGTGGACGCGGTTAGGCAACAGCCCCACCTGGCAATAGATAGGCCGTACTTCATCGAGCTGGCGACCATCCACCCTCACCTTCTCATCGAGAATTTGCTGACGCATCAGCTTCTTGGTGACGGATTTATAGGTATTCCCCAAGGCTTTGCCATCCGCCGCCACAGCAACCTTGATAGGATTATCTTCCTCTAGGGCGCCAATGGCCGTCACCAGGTCAGCCTTAATGGCATCTAGCTTTTCGTCCCGCTCTGGCTTAGTCAGGGTAAACTGCTTCAGCACCTCTTTGATATCAGCGGCGGTTTTCTCTTCTACGAAGGTGGCTAGGGTGGGGTCAGTCGCTGGTTCGGGTTCTTGGACAACTTCAATGCCCAGTTCCTGAATCAGATCGCGCTGAGCCTGAATCAGGTCTTGCACGACTTCATAGCCAAAGTCAATGGCCTCAATCACATCGGCTTCGGGCAGTTGGTTGGCCCCGGCTTCAACCATGATTACCCCATCGGGAGAGCCCGCGACTATCAGATCCAGGTCGCCATTTTCCACCTCTTTGTAGGTGGGGTTAATCACAAAATCATCCCCTACCAGACCCACGCGCACCGCTGCCATTGGCCCATTGAAAGGAATCTTCGCCAGCAGCACCGCCACCGAAGCCCCAGTGGCCGCCAACACATCGGGCGGCACCTGTTCATCCATGGCCAGCGTTGTGGCTACCACTTGAATGTCGTCCCGTAGCCAGTTGGGAAACAGAGGCCGTAAGGGCCGGTCAATCAGGCGGCTAATCAGCGTGGCGCGCTCTGGCGGACGCCCCTCTCGGCGTAAGAAGCCACCGGGGATGCGACCCGCCGCATAGAGGCGTTCTTCGTAGTCCACGAGCAGGGGCAAAAAGTCAATGCCCTCACGAGCGGCGGCCCGAGTAGCTGTGACCAACACAGCGGTTTCTCCCGACTGCACTAACACGGCACCGCCCGCTTGAGGAGCTAGCAGGCCAACTCTTAGCTTAATGTCTCGGCCATCAAAGGATATTGATTTTTCAATTTCTTGCATCGACACCTACGTCCTTCTTGTTCTTTTAGCGTTCTTTTGCTTCACTTTTGCCTGATCCTAACACCGATAGCCGCAATGGCTTCTTTCTAGATGGTCTGGAGTCAGAATTCAGCGAAAGAATTAAGATTTGCAAGGCATAGAACCCAGCGAAATTAAGCCGATAACTCCTTAGGATTAAAGCTATACCTGCATCAGCAGGGCTGATTACTAGCCGAATAAGCAGGATATCCATCATTTTGGAGGGGAGCCGGGCTATGGCGGTATTAGTGACTGGGGCAGCGGGTTTTATTGGCTATTTTGTCGCGCAGCGGCTGTTAGCAACCGGCACCGAGGTTTACGGCATTGATAATCTCAACGACTATTACGATGTCAGCCTGAAACAGGCTCGTTTGGATCAGTTGCAGCGTTACCCAGCGTTCACCTTTGAGCAACTGGACTTGTTTGATCGGGCTGGAATGCTAGCGCTCTTTAGCCATCATCACTTCCAGTATGTTATTCATCTTGCGGCCCAGGCCGGGGTGCGCTATTCCCTAGAAAATCCCTTCGCCTATGCTGACAGCAACCTTTCTGGCTTTCTTAATCTGCTGGAGGGCTGTCGCCGCATGGGCGTAGAGCATTTAGTATTTGCCTCCTCTAGTTCCGTATACGGAGCGAACCGCAAGGTGCCCTTTTCGGTTGAAGATCGCGTTGATCATCCGGTTTCCCTCTATGCGGCAACCAAAAAAGCCAACGAGCTAATGGCCCATGCTTACAGCAGCCTTTACCAAATCCCAACTACGGGGCTGCGTTTTTTTACGGTGTATGGCCCCTGGGGACGACCGGATATGGCCTACTTTAAGTTTACAGAGGCTATTCTTCAGGATCGCCCCATTGCGGTCTACAACTACGGTCGCATGGCACGCGATTTCACCTACATTGATGATGTGGTAGAAAGCCTTGTGCGGGTAATGACCCATCCACCCCAGGGCTCTAGCCCGCCCGATACTACCGGCAACAACCAGGCTCCCTACAAGCTGTATAACATTGGTAATCATCAGCCCATTGAGTTGCGGCGATTTATTGCCGCGATCGAGGCAGCGGTGGGCAAAACGGCCCAAACGATCCTGCAACCCATACAGCCGGGCGATGTCATGAGTACCTACGCCGATGTTAACGACCTGATGGCCGATGTCGGCTTTGCCCCAAACACGCCTATTGAAAAGGGGATTCAACAATTTGTGACCTGGTATCGCCGCTACTACCAGGTTTAATCACAAGAAATGTCCAGCAATGCTCAAAAACTAGCCGCTGCCAGGGTCTGGCAGCGGCTAGTTAACCGGTAAATACTTCTGCAACGGTGCGGGCAACCAAAACTCTCGGTTTCTAGACCAGAAGCTTAATAGGCTAGAGTTTCTAAGGTTTCCCGCAGGTAACGGCGCACCAATGCATCTAAGGAAGTATTGTCCATGTCACCCTCGGCTAGTTCACTTTTCCAGCTTCTAAAGCCAGAACTGCTAGCAATAGCACATTTTAGGCTGTACCAGATACGAGCATGGTCAGAAAGCTGCTTTGAATCTATAGAGCGGGATGCTGCCATAGCGGCCTCAAAAACATTAGTAAGTACAATCAACGCCTTGTACAGGTGCGGAATTTGAACCCCTGAAGGTTTCAGCCTAGGTCAAGGTAGGGGCCTAGCATCCGCACGAACGACTCCTGTATCTCCCTACAAAAATAACCTAACCAACCTATTACCATTGTGCCAAAGGCCACAATTATTCAGCCTGGCCAAGTCTTCAGGGTTACCAAGTGATTCACTAGCGGCCCGCAACCCCAGGGCCTAGGCCACCTCAGCCGCTGGAGGGCGTAACTGTTTGGTAACGGCTCCCTGTCTAGGGGAACCGCTGTCGCCTCCCCATTGCTCTGGAGGGGATCAGCAACGGGATCTCTTGGATAGCCTGGTTCAGGCTGAGGGGCCGTGGGCTCAGACACCAATGACGTAGGCACGGTAGGCATCACTGCCCCTACTACGGGAGATTGGGCAGAGTTCTGGGCTTTCTCCCGAACCGCCATGAAGGCGCTTGCCTCGCCAGTATCTGCCTCTGGAGATAAATGAACTTGAGGTAGCTGGCTAATCTGCCCAGGTGGCATAACTGGGGGCAAAAGGCGTGGTAAGGGTAGGCCGACTTGGGTGAAATCCTGGGTAATCGCAGCGGCTGGGTAAGGGGCCGTAGCCTGAAAGCGCTTTTCTGAAGTGGTCATCACTAACAGCACACTGACTGGCACTTGCCAGAAAAGGTTGGCCAGGAGAAAACTAACCGCAGCAATGGCCAGCCCTGCAAATCTGCCCCAGCCAGCAAAGGGGGTGATATCCGACATCACGACGGCTACCGGATACAGAACCAGCAGCACCCCTAGCAGCGGCAAGGGAGCCAGAACCGACACTGCCCGTATCCACCGCTGGCGAAACAGGCTCAGCAATCGGCGCTGATCTTCACTCAGCCTGGCTGGGTGAAGGGCCAGCAATAGCACACTGAAGATGCAGAAGGGCCGCTTAAGCTGCATCAGCAAAACCGGCAAAATACCGAATAAGGCGATCGCCACGACTTCCAGCCCAGGCCAAGTCGGGCTGCCTACTGCTAATCCTAAACCGCAGATCGCCAGCCAAAGGGGCACAGTGGCCATCCCGGCCAGATGGATCCACAGATAGGGGTCATAGCGGTAGGCAGCCATAGAATTAAGCCATTGCTAAAGTACGGCGCTTCGTAACCATACGGAAGGCGTCGATAATATCGCTCTCCTTCCAGTCGCTAAAGCTATCGATACCGATACCGCACTCAAAACCAGCCGCGACTTCTTTGACATCCTCTTTCATCCGCTTCAGGGAATCGAGCTTGCCCGTGTAAACCACCTCACCGCCGCGCACTACCCGCAGGTTGCAGTTGCGAGTGACCTTACCCGACAGCACATAGCAGCCAGCCACAGCCCCCTTGCGCACAGGGAAGACGGCCCGAACCTCGACCTGGCCCAGAGGTTCTTCCACCATTTCGGGTTCTAGCAAACCCTCCATCGCGCCCTGGATATCATCCAGCAAGTTATAGATAACTTCGTAGTCGCGGACATCCACACCAAGTCGGTCGGCGGATTGACGGGCACCGGGGGCCAAGGTAGTGTTGAAGCCCACAATGACAGCGCCACTGGCGGCGGCCAGGTCAACATCAGTTTCGCTGATTTCCCCAGGGGCGGCCAGCAGCACCCGAATCTGAACTTCGTCCTGGGGCAACTGCTGTAGCGCTGCCAGGATAGCCTCGATGGAGCCCTGCACATCGGCCTTGAGCAGCAAGTTGAGATCCTTGAGGTCGCCTTCCTGAGCCTGAGCCGAGATAGTGTTGAGGGTAACGCGGCGAGAGGCCATAGCCTGTTGCAAGCGCGACTGACGCTGCTCGGACATGCGCTTGTCGGCCACAGCGCGAGCGGTTTTTTCATCGGGGTAGACTTCAAACTCATCCCCAGCCGCAGGTACATCATTCAGGCCCAGCACCTCCACAGCGAAGGACGGTGTAGCCCGTTCAACCCGCTGCATGCGATCGTTAAGCATGGCTCTCACCTTGCCCAGCACCGCCCCGGCTACCAGCGAGTCACCCACTTTCAGGGTGCCGTTCTGCACTAGCAGGGTAGCCACTGGGCCACGGGCTTTGTCAAGATTAGCTTCAATCACCGTGCCCCGGGCTCGACGGTCGGGGTTGGCCTGTAGATCTTCTACCTCAGCCACCAGCACAATCATCTCGAGCAGGGTATCCAGGTTTTCCCCGGACAGGGCGCTGACAGGCACAACGATCGTATCGCCCCCCCACTCTTCGGGCACCAAGCTGTACTCCATGAGTTCCTGCTTCACCCGGTCAGGATTAGCCGTGTCTTTGTCAATTTTGTTAATGGCCACAATCAGCGGTACCTCAGCCGCCTTAGCGTGGCTAATAGCCTCAATGGTTTGGGGCCGCACACCATCGTCTGCCGCTACCACCAGAATGGCAATATCCGTTACCCGTGTCCCTCGCGCTCGCATCGCGGTAAAGGCTTCGTGACCAGGGGTATCCAGGAAGACAATCTGGTGAGAATTGCCTGCGTGTTCCACATCCACGTGGTAAGCACCAATATGTTGGGTAATGCCACCAGCCTCGCCCTGGGCCACCTTGGTTTTGCGGATAGAGTCGAGCAGGGTAGTTTTACCATGGTCAACGTGACCCATGATCGTTACCACCGGAGGCCGCCGCTGGAGATTGTCCAGGTCTTCAGCATCAAGCATTTCGGTGACTTTTTTAGCCTCCGACTCGGCTTCGCTAGTTTCGACCACCACATCGAACTCTTCGGCCACCATCTTGGCCGTGTCGATGTCTAAGGTCTGGTTAATGTTGGCGGCAATGCCCTTAAAGAACAGAGACTTAATCAACTCTGTTTCAGGTACCAAAATCTTCTCGGCCAGCTCGTGCACGGTTAGCCCTTCAGTCAGCACAATAATTTCCGGGCGTTCCTGCTGGGGAGACGCCTCACGGCGGTCGCGACGAGACCGACCGCCGCTGCTATCGCGGTGCTGAGGCCGATGACTCTTCATCGTTGGGGTAGACGGTTTACTGCCAGAAGCACTCTTCGGCTTCGGTGGACGGGCCAGGGAAAGGCTGAGGTTTATAGCCTCAGCGGACTGTTCCTCACCGTCTAGATCCTCCAGCGCCTCTAGATCCTCGTCATCTTCATCTAAGACAGACTGCCCACGACGCTTTGACTTGCTGACCTTGCTGGCCTTGTCCCGCAGTTCCATTTCGTCGTCTTCATCATCGCGTTCCTTGCGCTTGTGGCGTGGCGGCGAAGGACGACGCAGACGGCTCTCCAAATCAAGCTCGTCTACCCCAATCACGGAGATAGAATCAGCCTCAGTGGACTCTGCAGCCGTCTTGGCCTTGTCTTCCCGATCCGACGGTTCAGGAGCATCGGGACGGCGCAGTTTAGGCTTGGGTTTGAGACGCGGTGTAGACTCGTCTTCATCGACTTCGCGAATGGGAATTGTAGGCCGGGGCGTGGCTACAGCATCATCGCTATCACGAGCCTCAACCCGCTTAATGATGGGTCGATGAGGACGCCCGCCTTCTATCGTAGGACTTGCCACTGAAGCAGCCTCAGCCGGCGCGCACGGGTGGCCCAGCCAGTTTGGGGCGTGGAGCCGCAGAGGGCGCAGGGGGAGCTTTGCCAACATCAATCGGGCTGTCGGTAGCTGTCGATGAACTTTCTGCCGCCGGACGATTGGGCGAAATGATGGGACGTGGCTTGCGATTTTCAGCATTGGGTTGATCGCCGCTACCCTCGCTGCCAGGGCGGCTGGGGGGTTTAGAAAGCCCCTCGCTGGCAAAACGAACCGGCTTGGCAGGTGGGGCTGAAACCGCTGGCTGCCCTGCCCCACCGTCTACTGGACGTTCTGGCTTTGGCGTCACCCGATGGCGGCGAATTTCTAAGATTTGCTGTTTTTGCTCAGGTCGATTACCGTTCTTCACTAGATTAGGGCGAGGACGATCAGGACGATTAGCGCCAGAATTCTGGCGCATTTTGTGGGCCGCTGAGCGAATTTGCTCAGCCTCTGACTCAGCGATGGTGCTGCTGTGACTCTTCACGGCAATGTCAAGGCGATCGCAAATCGCCAAAATATCCTTATTTTCCAAATTCAATTCCTTAGACAATTCGTAAATCCTGACTTTGCCGTTCATCCAGTTCTCCCTACGCTAGTCAAAGTTATTCCATAAGAACCAACCTGCTTCGTCCAACAAAACGACATCAAACCATTCTGACGCATACGTTAGCCTAGCAAGGCATTGTAAACCATGGCCCGGTAAACCCTAAGTTTACCTAGGCCAGTGTACCGGCTGTTGATTTGACCGGCAAGGTTGCCGTCCTATACGCCCTATGTCAAGTTTAATCAGTTCATCCTCCCAATGAATAGGATCGCAAAGGGAAATAGAAGATCAGTGAGTTTATTTGCAAAAGTTTTCGGTTACACCGTAGTTTTGCCATGCATCTGCGCCACTTGGCCCTCCTCAAGCTGGGTTTGGCCAACGGTAGACGCTTCCAAACGTTGCCAGAGCGTAACCCAAACAGAATCGGGCACTTGCACCTTGAGGGCACGGCCTAGACGATTTTTCTTTTGGGCCAGACGTAAGCAACCCACCTGGGGACAGAGGTAAGCTGAACGGCCCATACCCCAGTCTACCGCTGTTGTTCCATCGGCAGATGACCTAACTACTCGCCAAAACTGCTGCCGGGGCGCGACCCGCCGACAGCTTACACAGCGTCTGTAGTTTGGTGGCATAGGCGGTCTGGCTTAATGTAAGAAAACGGTTGAGGGCTGTGGCCACCTGCAGAGCAGGAGCAAGAAACTAGGCAAACAGAATCATTAACTTACTATAGCGATTATTCCTCTTCCTCTGCATCTGATGGAAGAGGGAGCACCTCATCCGCCGCATCTACTCCCTCAGTCTCAGAATTCGCCTCTAGAGCGTTGAGCGCATCCATCGCTTCAAACTCTGGATCATCTGGATCCAGGGTGAGGAGCCCAGATTCCAACTCCGCCTCTACTTCAGCCGCCGCCGCCGCTAAGGCCGCCATCTTAGCCTCGCGGGCAGCCCTGGCAGCGGCGGCAGCGGCTTCAGATGCTGCAACCTCGGCGGCGGCGGCGGCTTCAGCCGCCTCTCGATTCGCTTGGAGTTCGGCTAGCTTGCGATCTTCAACCTCATAGTCGTACTTGCTGGCATCCTTGATGTCGATTTTCCAACCCGTTAGCCGGGCCGCCAGGCGTACATTTTGACCTTCTTTACCGATGGCTAGGCTGAGCTGGTCTTCGGGCACCAGCACATGGGCTTGGCGTTCTTCCGGATTCACCAACCGTACCTCATCGACTCGGGCCGGGCTGAGGGCGTTAGAGATGTAGGTGGCCGGATCAGGCGACCAGCGAATTACGTCAATTTTTTCGCCCCGTAGTTCGTTGACCACGACTTGAATCCGCGACCCCCGCGCCCCAATACAGGCTCCAACCGGGTCTACGTCGCGCTCCAGGGTGTCTACTGCGATTTTGGTGCGGGGGCCAACGGAACGGGAGGGGGGATTCGCTTCTCGCGCCACCGCCACAATACGAACGATTTCATCCTCAATTTCCGGTACTTCGTTGGTAAATAACTCCACGACTAGGGCGGCATCAGCCCGCGACACCAGGAGCTGCGGCCCTCGGTGAGAGCCCTCGGAGACCTTTTTCAACGCCACCCGGAAGGTGGCATTGGCCCGATAGTTGTCGTTGGGCAACTGGTCGCGCTTTAGCAGTTCTGCTTCTACCTCTGGCTGGCCCAGGCCGCTACTAACTGCCATAATCACCGACTGCCGCTCAAACCGCAGCACCCGCGCCGTTAGGATCGTGCCTTCTAAATCCTGAAATTCCTCTTGAACCAGCTTGCGTTGCTGGTCGCGCAGTTTTTGGGCCAGCACCTGCTTAGTTTGAATCGCCGCCATCCGGCCAAAGTCTCGCTGGTCGGGGGTGACATCCAGCACCACGGTGTCTCCCGCCTGGGCCTCAGGAGCCACTTCACGCACTTCCTCTAGGGCGATTTGATGATCCTGGCTGGTGACTTCCTCCACGATGGTTTTGGTGGCTAGCACCCGAAAGCCCTGCTCGCCATAGTCGTCTACATCCAGCTCGATATCAAAGTTATCGAAGTATTCTTCATCAAAGTGTCCGCCCATCTGCTGGGTGCGGCGGTAGCGCTCGTAGCCTTTGAGCAGGGCCTCGCGCAGGGCGTTTTCTACCGCGTGCTTGGGCAGATTTTTCTCCCGACTAATGACGTCAATCATTTCCTGCAAATTGGGCAGATTTACCAGCGACATAGACACTTACCTCTAGACATTAAATTTTTGAAACACAATCTTGCCACCCTCACCCTGGGCGACTGAACAGCCGCATTAATCGGGGCTTTGATTACTCAGTTCCACAGCGGTGACTAAGGCTCTGGGTAGGGTAATCGCCTTGCCTCGCTGACTCAGTACCACAACTTCCTCGTCACGACGCACCAGTTGTCCTACCCAGGTTTGCTTGCCCCGGTGAGGCTCGGCCAGCCGAACCTCGACCATGAATCCTTTAAAGACTACGAAGTCGCGATCAGTCGAAAGATCGGACGAAATGCCAGGGCTAGAAATTTCTAGCACGTAGGCATCAGGGATCAAATCACTGGTGTCAAGCACGGCTTCCAGCGCCTGGCTCATTTTTTCGCAGTCTTCCAGGCCGGTATCCTCGTTTTCCAGGCTGCGCACGTCGATCCGCAGTACCGGCGGCGACTGATTAGTTTGAAAGACGGCATCAACCACCTCTAGCCTGAGTTGGTCGGCAACGGGGGTTGCTAGCTCTAACACCTGGGGAATCAGCGGATGGGTCATAGAACAGGTGAAAATTTAGCCAATAAAAAAGTGGGCGGTGACCCACTTCCCAAAACATTACTGCTAAAGGAACCCAGACCCAAGAGCCTGAGTTTTTCTATTTTAACGAACCGTTGTGGAAATGAGATCAGTCTGATTTAACGAACCGTTGTGGAAATGAGATCAGTCTGACTCATCAAATTGAGGCACCTGGGTCTAGACTGGGCCAAGCTAGGACGCGACAATTTTCGCTGGATGCCTTGCTCTGCACCTACCTGAGGGGTCACAACCCCATCAAACAACAGAGCTTGTAGACGGCTCTAGCCCCGACGTTGCCATCCCATTCGCCGTTGCCGACCTCTGAAAGGTCAAAGCCGATAATGTGCCGTCCACTACGGATTACCTGCCGCAGCAGGCAGAAGACCTCCTCCAGTTCCAGTCCGCCGGGGACAGGCGTGCCCGTGTGGGGGCATAGCTTGGGGTCGAGGCCGTCTACATCAAAACTCACGTAAACCTGCTGGGGAAGATTCGCCACGATCTCCTCGCACTGGCTTAACCAGGGGATGCCCTGATACCCCTTCTCCTTGAGGGCGGGATCGTAGTAGGTGATCACTCGCCCTTCAGCGTGGTTGATTAACGAAACTTCATCATGGCAAATGTCACGAATGCCCACCTGCACCAGCTTGCTCACCTGGGGCAGGCCCAGCACGTTATGCATGATTGAAGCATGGGAGTAGCGAAAGCCCTGGTAGGCCTGGCGCAGGTCAGCATGGGCGTCGATGTGGAGAATGCCAAAGTCAGCATAGCGCTCGCCCAAAGCCTGCAAATAGCCGAGGGGAACGCTGTGGTCACCGCCAATCACCCCCACCCGTTTACCCTGGGCCAGGGCCGCCGTAGTCTGAGCATAGAGCCAGCCGGTCATTTGTTCGCAGGCATGGTTGACGCTATCTAAGTCGGCTTGTAAGAGGGGTTGGTTGGCGATCGCCACCCCCTCCTCCGTAGCCTGAATGACCCGATTCGCCGACTCCCGCACCTGCTGATTGAGGGCTAGCAAATGCGCCGGAATTGATGGCATAAAGATCCCCTGCCGCCAACCGTCAGGATTATCTAAATCGTACAGGTCAAGTTGGGGAGAGGCTTCTAACACTCGCCTTGGCCCCTGGGCGGTGCCCGTGTGGTAAGACACGGTAACTTCCCAGGGGACACCAAAAACTATGATTGCCGCCGTGTCGTAATCATGGGGTAGACCGTAGAGATTGCCATTCTCCAGGCCAACGCCACTAGGGTTAAAGGTGGAACCGGAACTTCCTATCACTGAGGAAGACGACATCATGACTTAACTCCTTGACCATCCCTTGGAAATCGATAACTTCATCCCTCAATCCCGTAACGAATTGCATGACAGCTAGCTCCGTGCGGTCTAACCCCTGTTTCGTAGACTCTAAATCCCACCTGGCTAGGGCTCCTAGGCGAGCCAGGATCTACTCCTTCAGCATGGTCTGCACAAAGGTTGGCAAGGCAAAGGCGGCCTGGTGCATACCAACGTTGTAGTATTGCAGGCCATGCTTAGCCGCAAAAGCCTCTGAGCATTGGGCATCCAACCCCTGTAGGGGATGAACTGCACCTTTAGTAGCGTAGTTAAAGCTCCACATGCCGGTGGGGTAGGTAGGAATAAAGGCCAGGTAGCAGAACACATTATCAGCCCCAAAAATTCCCTTTAGGCAGTGGTGAATATCCACAAAGGCGTTCTGGTTAAACCGGGGAGATTCGCTCTGGGCCGTAATGGCCCCGCCAGGCTTGAGACAGCGGTAGACCTGCTGGTAAAACTCGGTGCTAAACAACCCCTCTGATGGCCCCACTGGATCCGAGGAGTCGATCACGATCAGGTCGTAGCTGGCGTCGGGGGCATTGGCCACAAAGGCAATGCCGTCCTCAATGCGCAGGTCGAGCTTGGGATCATCCAGGGCGTTGGATAGGGAGGGCAAAAATTCCCTGGAGGCCCGCACGACGGCGTCATCAATTTCCACCATCGTCACCCGCTCCACCTGGGGGTGGCGGAGAATTTCCCGCACGCTGCCACCGTCGCCGCCGCCAATTACCAGCACATCCCTGAAACTGGGGTTAAGCAGCATGGGGACATGGATAATCATTTCGTGGTAAGCGTTTTCATCCTTTTCGCTGCACATCACCATCTGTCGATGGTGAGCATTTTGCCATAGGCGAAGGTGTCGAAAATTTCCACGGTTTGATAGGGAGATTTTTCGCGGAAGACGCGATCGCCCTTGTGCCGAATCGACAGCGCAATATTCTCGTTCTTGTCGGTAAACCAGACGCTGCGGCTTTGCTTGGGGGTTACCAACTTATTGGTCGCCTCATCTCGCAGTTCGCCCAGGTCTATATCAACCCGCTCAAACAGCTCTAGCTGACCCCGGTTCATTTCCAGGGCAGACCCGTAGTCGGCTTCAAAGGCAGCCTTGAGCTTGTCAAAGGAAATCCAGGGGTTGACCGTGTGGCCGCAGGTAAACAAATCCACCGCCGCGTAGCGATACTCAGGCCAGGTGTGAATAGCCAGGTGACTTTCCTGAATGACCACCACCCCAGACACGCCAAAGGGTGAAAAGTGATGAAATACAGAGCTAATCACCGTTGCTCCAGCTTCCTTAGCCGCCGCCACCATGCTCGACTCAATTAGCGGCACGTCGTTTAAGATTTCTGCCGAACACCCAAAAAATTCCACCAAAATGTGTCGTCCCAGTGAATTCATGCCCCCTACTCCTTAATCAGTGAATCGGCGCAAAAACACAACATTCTACCATGACTGATGCTGGAATTTCTCTGAGCAAGAGGAATAATAGCCATGTTCAGTTTGGCGTTGGGCCACTGGACTAGAGCCTAGACCGCCCAGAAGTAAACTCCCGTGCTCATAGCAGAAGTTTGCTAAAACAAACTATAGAGACCCAGATATCTGCTTCAGAGGAGGTTAGCCTTAAGCCAAGCCTTCTAGACCAAGGTTCAGGGCTAATGCTAGCGACAACCCCGAATGCCCGGAGACCCCTACCCATCATGGGAATTGCGGCTATTACTTTCAGCATTTCTCATTACCGAGAATTGCCGATAACGAGGAGATAGGAACATTCGGTGCCCGCCTACTTTTCAGCGGCGACCAGTCGCTTCCGCAGCGATTCAGCCCGGCGTTTGGCTGTGCCGTTTTTGGGTTCAAGGGTTAGGGCACTTTCGTAGGTTTCTAGGGCTTGATTCATCAACTGCTTGCGCTCGTAGCTATGGCCCAGGTTATTCAGGGCTGTCACGTAATCAGGCATCAGCTTCAGCGCCTCTTTATAGTTTCGAATAGCGAGGTCATACTGCTCTTGGGCAAAGTAAGTGTAGCCCAGAGCGTTGTAGACCAGGGCCGCATTCTCTGTCTCATCGTCGGCAATTTGTTTGAGCGCCTGCTGAAGGTAAAGAGCCGACTGAGTGTAAAGTTTTTTATCAAGGAGTAAACTGCCCAGCTCGTAGTATTCCTGAGCCGTACCCTTCTCTTTAGTCAGCTTAGCCTGCAACCGCGAGAGGGTTCCTTCAATACGGCGGGTTTTGAGCACCTGGCGCAGCACAAAAAAGGCAGCAACACTGAGCAACGCCAGTAGAATGCTAGGTAAGTCAAAAGCAGCTTGCTGTTCTCCATGATTAACGCGCATCCGACAGGTCTGTATTTATCTTGGCATGAGTTAGGGCAGTCCCCAGCAGGTTGCTCGTGCTTCTAACCAGCCACTTTCATGCCAGCCTGCGAGCGTGGCATTAATAATGGTGCGGAGATCGTTGAACTGAGTACCCTTGGCAGGGCAATAGCTAGCGGTTCTGTTGAAGCCAGAGTAGGCAGCAGAGTGTAGCCTGGGTGCTCTTGCTGCCAGCCCACGAGGGTAGTAACATCGCCAGCGAACGCATCGACCTGGCCCCGACTGAGTTGGCCATACCCCTCCTGGTAGCTGAGCAAGGGTACCAGCGTAGCCTGGGGCAGCACGTGGCGCACCGTAGGCACCAGGCTAGACCCCTGCAATAGGCCCACTCGCCGCCGCTGGAGATCTTGCAGACGGGTGAATTGGGCATCGCGGACTAAAAAACCGGCCCCATCCAGGTAGTACGGCAAGCTAAAGCTGACCAGACGCATGCGCTCTGGTGTCATGGTTAAGCCGCGATCGCTAATCCGCCTGCCCTTCTAGCACAGCAGGAATGCGCTCCAGGTTAGACACAACCTGGAAAACCACAGCCTCTGAATCACCCAACATCTCTTCCGCCAGGCGGTGGGCGATACTCTACTTCTAGCCCTACCAACTCTCCCTGATCCGTGCGAAAGCTAAGCGGACGCCAACCCTCTCGTACCGCCACAATCAGGTGACCACGGGCCTGAATAGTCTCTAAATCAGCCGCCGCAAAAACAGGGGACACAGCACACTGTGCCCCTACCACTAAACTCAAGCCCACCAGTACCCATCGCATCAGCCGAACCCGACGATTTCCTGGGGCTACCATACCAAACAACAGCGGCTAGACTTTGCCGGCTACCTCAACAACCTTGGCAAAACCATCAGGATCGAGCACAGCCATTTGAGCCAGTATTTTGCGGTTGAGATCGATGTTGGCTTTCTTCAACTGACCAATCAGCTGGCTATAGCTCAGCCCATGCATCCGCGCTGCGGCGTTGATCCGAGTAATCCAAAGGCGACGGAAATCGCGCTTGCGGTTGCGGCGGTCACGGTAAGCATACCGCAGCGCCTTCATTACCTGTTGATTGGCGGTGCGAAAGAGCTTCGAGTGGGATCCTCTAAACCCTTTAGCCAGCTTCAGAATTTTCTTGCGGCGCTTTCGGGCTACATTGCCGCGCTTAACACGTGCCATGACTCTCTAAATCCTTAGGGTACTTCAAACCTGGACAATCAAAACCTGAGCAGCTTTATCAAAACTAGATGTCACCAAATGTCTAACCTGGCCGATTTACTCAGCCCACCCGCTAGAGGTAGGGCAGCATCAGCTCTACGTTAGGAGCATCGGTTTCAGATACTGTTGCGATTTTAGACAGCCGACTGCGACGAGTTGCATTTTTGTGCTCTAGCATGTGGTTTTTGAACGCCTTGCGACGCATAATTTTGCCGCTACCACTGCGGCGAAAGCGCTTAGCCGCAGCCTTGCGAGACTTGAGTTTTGGCATGGTTAGACATAGTTTCGACACAGTCTCTAATCATACCATGGCCGTTCAAGGATCTGAAAGATCCTAATCTTAAAATTGCCGATCAAGAATTGCTGATCAAGGCTTACCCAATTTGGCTTCAGCTCAACGCAGGGCAAATCTCCTGGCCAGCTGTCGGAAGCCGCCAATCTCCTAGCTCCTAGCTCCCGAATCCCTAGGTTGCAGCTTGTCCTGCCTAAGGCTGATCCCCTCACTCCCCGTAATCCTTGATAGGATAGAGCCTTGCACCCATTTAGATAGGTTTTCTATGGTTAAGCGTTCTCCCTTCGACAGCACGCAAATTTTGCGCCGTACTGAAGATTTGATTCGGGCCGCCTCAAACCGCTATCGAATTACGGTGCAGGTCGCTAACCGAGCCCAGCGTCGCCGGTTTGAAGATTTTGAGAACTACGAAGATCCTAAAATGAAGCCGGTGCTGCGAGCCATCATTGAAATGTCGGACGAGCTCACACAGCCCGAAATTATCGGTGAATAGAGTTTAGGGCCAACACAGGCTATGGGGCAGCGCTTTGTTAAAGAGGGCACTGGCTGGCGCTTGGGTTGGGATGAGTCATCGTCATCTCCCTATCAAGGGCTGTTGGCTGGCTCTAGCTGGGCGATTGAGCTAACCGCAGAGGAATTTCGAGACTTCTGCCGACTAACACAGCAACTGACTCAAACGATGGCCACAATGGCGTCGGAACTTATGGATGAGGAGCGTATTACCTGCGAAGCCGAATCTAATTTGATGTGGCTAGAAGCCGATGGTTTTCCAGAGGCCTTTGCGCTGCGGTTCATTGTGCAGTCAGGGCGAGGCTGCGAAGGAGGTTGGCCAGCCAGTGCCAGCCGCGAAGTTTTGCAGGCCATCACCCAGCTCTCTGTTTTCTAGCTCGTTCGCCCAGAGTCAGATTTCGTTCTACCCGCTTCATTCTTCCCGCTTCTGCCCTCTCTCTTCCGCCTTCCTCCCTACAGCTTGGCCCGAATCGTAAAGGAATAGTCTCCTCCCGGCTCTAGCTGGTAGTCAAACCGCTCTAGAAAGCGGCTTAGGGGTTCACAGATGAGGGCGCGGCCCAGGGATGGCTCCACCTGTAAATATCCCTGGCGAAAGCACCACTGAACTGCCAGTCATAATGCACTAGCCCGAACCTCACCGTCGATTCGGCCTTGGCTCCAAGATTGGTGAGTGATGCGTACGTAGGCAGTGGTTTCGGGTAGGCGAGTGGTCACAGCGGTAAGGGCTGAATTCGGCGGGGAAGGGTAGATAGCAAATTCCCCGTACATGTCTAATAGGTACCATAACTGTTGATGAGTTTTTGGTCTACCTGCATCAGTAGAGAGATATCGTCAACGGTATGAATTACTCGTCTGGGTAGAATTCCCTGCGGAACGGTTTAACCCACGACGAAAAAACGGTAGCCTAGGATGAAGGCATATTTTTGCCTACCGTGTTCGGCATCTTTAACAGGTGTGGAACACCTTTTTGTCTCAACCCTTTTCCTCTAGATAGAAGTTGGAACCTGCCCGTGCCTAAGGTCGGCATCATTACAACGACGTTAAACCTGTCGCCCATCAGGTTGCTCTTGAATGGCAAGAAAAGTTGATTGGTCGTGGATTTGAGGTGAGCTTGGCTACTGGAGTGGGCGGTATTTTGGGCTATTCCAGCCCAGAGCGGCCCATTTGTCACACGCCTATTGATAGCCTGGTACCGCCTCATTTTGATGCTGATATGCTGTTTGCGCTGGTGCTAGGGGGGGATGGCACAGTGTTATCTGCCTTTCGCCAGTTAGCGCCGGTGGGAGTGCCGCTGTTGACGGTGAATACTGGCCACATGGGATTTTTAACGGAAGCTTACCTGAACCAGCTGCCCCAGGCCATTGACCAGGTACTCGCCGGAGACTACGAAATTGAAGAGCGGGCGATGCTGGCGGTCAAGCTATTTCACCGCCAAGATCTGATTTGGGAGGCGCTCTGTCTGAACGAGATGGTGCTGCATCGAGAGCCGCTCACTAGCATGTGCCATTTTGAAGTCGGCATTGGCCGCCATGCTCCGGTAGACATTGCGGCTGACGGTATTATCATCTCTACGCCTACCGGGTCTACGGCCTACGCCCTCTCGGCAGGGGGACCAGTGATTGCCCCTGGTGTTTCCGTCAATCAACTGATTCCTATCTGTCCCCATTCCCTGGCTTCACGGGGGTTAGTTTTCCCCGACCACGAGACGGTGGCTATCCACTCGGCTAACCCCGACCCGCTGGTGATGATTGTAGACGGCAACGCGGGCTGCTACGTGATGCCAGGGGACTGGGTTAGCACCTGCCGTGCCCCCTATATGGCCAGGTTTATTCGGCTGCGATCGCCGGAATTTTTCAAAGTCCTACGAGAAAAGCTGGGCTGGGGCTTACCGCATATCGCTAAACCCACATCGGTAGAATTGCCCTAGCAGCACTAGGTATGAACAAACG
The DNA here is from genome assembly GCA_012031045.1 of Leptolyngbyaceae cyanobacterium SM2_5_2. Classification (GTDB taxonomy): domain Bacteria; phylum Cyanobacteriota; class Cyanobacteriia; order Phormidesmidales; family Phormidesmidaceae; genus Nodosilinea. The sequence goes on along the minus strand of JAAUUR010000003.1, from coordinate 151 downwards.
CTAGATCAAGATCTGAAGATTAAATATCAAATGTCAAGTACATAGCGGTGACGCGACAGCTAGATTGGCGGATTGCCGTGGCTGAGAAAAGAGCAGCAATCCCGACAAATGCCGCTTGCGCTGTGGTCGCCTCTAAAAAACGACGGGCCGA
>JAAUUR010000258.1 GCA_012031045.1 Leptolyngbyaceae cyanobacterium SM2_5_2 | reverse complement strand
AAATCCGCCGCAGCCTAATCTTAGCTAGCACGTAGGGCGGAAAACTGGTAGTGTTTCGGCAATCAGCCAACCCACCATAGCACTGTGGACGCTCAGCGTAGCTAGGCGCCCAAATCAACGACCAGTTGGCCTGGGTAGTGCCCTCCAAGGGGGGGAAATAGATACCCCCCAAGCGCCACAAGGCCAGCCGGGCAAACCACCAGCGCCAAGCCCACCACCCACAGGGTCAAGGTAATATCGTTGGGGCTTTGGTAAATGGGCTGCCAGCGCCAGCCCTGCCAGCGCCAGCCCATCGGTTGTACGCCGTCCACAACATGCACCGTTTGCTGGTCAAGGTTGGCTTCAAATATGTGGCGGCAAAAATTACAGGCATAGGCATCCATTAGCGTCATGGCTTGAATTTGCCCATGACGGCAAACCGGGCACTCGTAGCTGGCGGCGGCATCGAGTTGCAGGGGTCTGGGGGAGTGCACTCGCCCAATTGAGGGGTGATTCTCAGCGCTAGCCATAATTTATCCCTCCGCTCATCCTTCATAGCCTGAGTGTAATAGCCTGAGTGTAACAAGACGGATTCTGGGTACAGGCCTATGGCGTCTGGTGCCATCTTACTGAAGCCAGATCCATAACCGGCTAGTCCTCTCAATTTTTAAAGAAATTTAGACACCAAACCGAGCCAGGCCTACACCTAGCTCGGTACAGAGCTTGACTTTAGAGATGATGCTTAACCCACCGTGCTAGCGAGTGCTCACCAGGGCCGCACTGCCCACGGTGCGGGGGTAGTCTCGGCCATCGTAGGACAACACCACAACGGGCTCTGGCCCAGAGACATCAATGGCCTTAACGCGAATGCGCCCGCCGGCCACCACATCCCCCTGGGATACCCGACGACCCACGCGGCTGCCAGGTTCGGTAACAATGGCGCTAACCTGGTTGCCAACTTGAACCACTCCACTGACCGTCACCTGTTCCACCAAGCTTTGTAAGACAGGATCGACCGTCGGCGCAACGGCTACATCTTGACCATTTTGGAAGGTGCTACCAGGCACATAGGGAGATGGCAAACTCGGCAACGGCACCACCTGGGGCAAAGGCGGTAGGCTCTGGGTGGCCGTTACAGGCACCACCGGCAACGGGCTAGCCGCCACCACAGCGGCTGGTGGTACGGGCACAGCTTCAGGATTGGGCTTAACCGGTACTCCACTGGTAACCACCAACGGTGCGAAAGGATCAACTCGCCCAGCGGCAATCGTTTCAATCCGAGCCTGGGGAGAGGTAGATTGCAGCAAGCCCGGATCGGCCAGCCGCAAGGCAGGAGAGGACTGAAGAAACGGTGTACCAAAGGTAGCCTCAGGAGGGGCACCGGCCTCTACCATCGGGCTGGCCTCAGTTTCGGCGGAGGGACTGGGGCGATCGCCCTGGAGCAGCTTAATACTTGCCCCAGCGATAAGAGCCACTACTACCCCCCCCGCCATCAGCCCATAAAGCCTTCGGTTAGCCTGGGGCTGCGCTGGCTGGCTGGCTACCGTTGTTTTAGATATGCCGGAATATGTCATTGGCCTTCTCCCCACAATTCCCCCATAGGATAGCGAATCCTGAAGAAAATGGACTCATCAATAGGCAAGGGTTAACAGCCATCTGGCCACCCGCATCCCAAGCTCAAATCGAGCAAAGGGTTAGGGTTTAATCTTTTTCGGCAACATGGCTACCGCTAACCTTTCGTTTTTGCTGAAGGGCTTGCAAGTGCAGCAGTAGAGCCTCAGCCTCGGCTTGCAAATGCAGCAGCTCGACCTGTTGATCAGGCGCATAGGGAAACTGATGAACTTCGATCCAGCAAATTTTGTCATCGGCGGCTGGAGCGGTTTCTTGACTAAAAGCAGTAGGTGCGGCACTGGCTGAAGCGAGTAGCAGCAGGTTGGCACTGTCAGTGGGGGCGTTCATTGGCAAGACCCTAGAGAAATATACTCAGTGTGAACGTTAAGCTATTTTAACCATCCTGTCCAGAGATCAATCTTAAACCAGCCGTTTTGAGGCCAATTAGTGGCGCTATGGCAGTTGTTGAACTGGCCAGCCCACCCGCGAGGATTATTTTGCAGGGAGGCTCACGGTAAACTGATAAGGTATAAACTCTGCCCAAGCAACTGCTGCTATGGTTTGCCGTTGTAAAACCAGCGGTAGCCGCTTCAGCTCACTCAGTCATTGTTCAAGTTCTGAGCCTGCCGTGACGATACGTTTGAACCCACTTTCCCGCCCTGCGGCCTCTGTTTCACCCCTGGCCATGCCAAACTCTGGCACTCAGCCCTGGCCAGGGCTCATTGAAGCCTATCGCACTTACCTGCCAGTTTCTGCCCAAACCCCCGTAGTCACGCTGTGCGAGGGCAATACACCCCTGATTCCGATGCCAGCGCTGGGCGATCAGATTGGCCGTGGGGTGAAGGTGTGGGTTAAATACGATGGCCTCAACCCCACCGGCAGCTTTAAGGACAGGGGCATGACGATGGCTCTCTCTAAAGCCAAGGAAGCTGGGGCGGAAGCCGTGATTTGCGCCAGCACGGGCAACACCTCGGCCGCAGCCGCGGCCTACGCGCGGCGCGGTGGCATGCGGGCCTTTGTGCTCATCCCGGATGGTTACGTCGCCCTGGGCAAACTGGCCCAGGCGCTGCTCTACGGGGCCGAAGTGCTAGCCATTAACGGCAACTTTGACGATGCCCTGCGCCTGGTGCAAGAACTGGCCAAAGATTATCCCATTACCCTGGTTAATTCCGTTAACCCCTTCCGGCTCGAAGGTCAAAAGACCGCTGCCTTTGAAATTGTTGATGTGATGGGCGATGCTCCCGATTGGCTATGCATTCCCGTAGGCAATGCGGGCAATATCACCGCTTACTGGATGGGCTTTTGCGAGTACCACCAGCAAGGCAAATGTCGTCTGCCTCAAATGATGGGCTTTCAGGCGGCTGGAGCGGCTCCCCTGGTGCATGGCCAGGTAGTTAGCGACCCTCACACGCTGGCTACCGCCATTCGCATTGGCAACCCAGCCAGTTGGAAGCTGGCCGAAGCAGTGCGCGATGCCAGCGGCGGCAGCTTTACCGCCGTTACCGACGATGAAATCCTGGATGCCTACCGCCTACTAGCCCTGGAAGGCATCTTTTGCGAACCGGCTAGCGCTACTTCGGTGGCGGGGTTACTGAAGGTAAAAGACCAGGTTCCTGATCAAGCCAAGGTCGTCTGTGTGCTAACCGGCCATGGCCTTAAGGATCCAGACACCGCTATTACCCGCAGCGGCAATCAAGTCAAAGGAGATCTCAGTCCCGACCGCCTCACTTTGGCGAGAGAGATGGGCTTCTAGGTGACTTGGGCAACCACTGGAGCCAGGAGTCCTAACGGATTCGCTCCTGGCCCACTTTGCCACGGTTAGCCACCTACGCCTCTGGTCTCTGGGGTTCTCTATTTCTGGGGGTCTTTATACTATCCCTACCCCTTGCTGTCCCGCACCAGTACCAAATCATGAATGGGGCAATGGGGAATATCCTCGCTCGTTTCGTGGCGATACCAAGTCTGATGACAGCTCACCACTGGGCAACGATAGCGAGGACTTTCTACCCGCGAGCTACTGCCGATCAAGGGAGAGTAACTATTTTGAGCATCCGGCTCAGCTGTGTCATAGGTGTTTGTCAACATTAACCTGACCTTCTTAGATAGAAAAGGCGCTAGTTCACCCCCTCGAAGGCCCAAAGCCTGGGGATGCCACTATGTCGATCATACTGGCCTTCCCCAGGGAGAGCAGCCAATGTTTCATAAAACTCATCTAGAATCCTGAGCCCAGACCCTCATGTTGCTCTATGGATTCAATAGTTTTTTTTAATGGCATCCCTATGATTTCCAGAGGCGATCATGCTATCTCTAGCCTTGGAAATCTATTTTTTCCCTTTTGCGCTCCCTTAATGGGTGAATAAACGGGTGAAATTTTGATTTTTTTGTGGGTTTTGTAAAAGTTCAGCGATAGCTCCGTATAATTGCGGAAATTTCTAGCGCGGGGTCGCCCGGTTGGAAGTAATTTTACGGGTATCAGAGTTGGCGTTCAATCCTGACTCTGGCTGCCCGGTGTGGTGTGTTAGATAGGCTGATAATCTTGGCCTTCAGGGCTGAGGTTTTGGCTCAATGGTGTGGGGAGTAGTCTCAGAGGGTTGGTGTGAGGCGCATATATCGTCATTTTTACGTTGGCTTCCTGTTTTTCTTGTCCCTGGTCTTAAGCATCGGCTTGAGCTACGTGGGGCAATCATCATCAATGGTTTACGCCCAGGAAGCCAGTCCCATTGCTAACCAGGCCACGGCTCAGATTGATGATCCCGCTGGTGGGCCGCCGCTAGTGGTGCCCTCTAACCGGACTGAGGTAACGCCAGCGCCTGGAATTGTGCCGCCGCCAGAACCGCCGCCGCCGCCAGGCGTGCAGCCCCAACTCCAAATTGTTAAGACCGCCGACCGATCGGCGGCAGAGCCAGGGGATGTGGCTGTTTACCGCCTGCTGGTGACCAATCCTTCCACTCAGACGGCTGACCCGGTCACGGTTACTGACCAGTTGCCGATTGGGATGCGCTACGTCCCCGATTCGGTCAGAGCTGAACCTGTGGCACCAACCCAGGTAGTCGTTACCGACAGCACGCTGACTTTGACCTTCGGGCCACTGGCTCCTAACGAATCCCTCACCATTGTCTACGCCGTGCTGATGACGCCGGATGCCGTGCGAGGCGATGGCCGTAACGTTGCCCAGGCGGTGGCCCCAGGGTTTGCGCCAGCGGTGGCCACCTTCCAGATGACGATTCGCCCCGGCATTCTGGCCGACTGCGGCACCATTTTGGGGCGGGTGTTTGTTGATAAGAACTTCGACGGCCAGCAGCAGCCCGGTGAGCCTGGGGGTGCCCAACGCGGTCATTTTCATGGATGACGGCAATCGCATCCTGACTGACCCGGACGGGTTATTCTCGCTGGCCAATGTGCTGCCGGGCTACCGGGTTGGGACGCTGGATCTCTACAGTCTGCCGGGCTACACCCTGGCTCCGAACCTGTATCGCATTGAAGAAAATAGTGTTTCTCGATTCGTGCGACTGTCACCGGGAGGGCTTGCCCGCATGAACTTTGCCGTTACACCAACCTTTGGAGAGGAGCAGTCATGATGTATCTGTTCTCTCGCACCCTGGGGCTGGGGCTGTTAACTACTCTGGCCGGAGCGCTTGGTCTGGCCCTGCCGGTTCATGCCTTGCCCAACGCTGACGGTAATGCCGCAGATTTAATTCATCAATCTGCGCCGGATCCTTCGCATCCCGCCGCTGAGTCAGCCCCTCCCAGCGAGGGGCTAACCGAGACCGCCAATGCTCATCCAGATGCAGCCTTGGGCGATACGGCCACTGAGGCCGCCGCTGACAACTTAGAAACCGCCGAATCAACCCCAGCGGATGGTACAGAGACTGATTCAGCAGAGGGCTGGGCTCTACCGTTGGATATGCCCCCAGCGGTATCGACTGGCGATGTGGAACTGGCTCCCCTGTCAGGCGATGAAGACGGCCTCGCCAATCGGCGCGAAAATACTGAACTCTTTGAATCTGAACCGGGGCAGCATCAGGTACCGCTAAACCCGCCGCCGACTGACCCCCTGCGGCCAGTAACGCCCCTAGATGAAGTGGCTGAATACGTCCTGACCCTGGCTCCGGAGCGGGAAATTCAAATTCCGGCTAATGGTCGATCTTCCCTCACCTTAATTGGGGATATCACCACCGCCGATGGCCAGCCGATTACCGAGGATGTGGTTGTCACCCTGAGTACGACCGCCGGGGAGTTTATCGGGGCCGACTATGACACCGATCAGGCCGGGTTCCAGGTGTTGGCGCGGCAGGGGCAGTTTGAGGCCCAGTTGCGCTCTGGGTTAAATGCCCAATCGGTCATAGTGCAGGCGGTGGCCGACGGTCGTGAGGTGCGGGGGCTTGATCCGGCCACCACGCGGGAGTTCTACCCCGTTCTGGTGGATTCCGCCGAAGTCAGCTTCTTTACCGACCTGCGCCCCACGCTGATTTCTGGGGTAGTAGACTTCCGCATTGGCCGGGGCGGCACCAATTTACTGGGCAGCTTTAGGGACTTTCTCAGCCCCACGGAGCTAAACCGGGATGTGGCGGTAGACCTTCAGGCCGGTATTTTTGGTACCGGCAGCATTGGCGAGTGGCTATTTACCGGGGCTTATAATAGCTCTCGCGGCTTGAACGATCGTTGCGATGGCAGCAGCCTTTACCGCGATGTGCAGTTCTGTGAACAGACCTACGCCGTCTACGGCGATAGCTCCACCACGGACTTCATGACTCCCTCGATCGACAGCTTCTACCTGCGGTTCCAGCGCGACTCGATTGTGCCGGGGGCTGGCCCTGACTACTTTATGTGGGGCGACTACGGCACCGAAGAATTCGCCGCTGTTTCCCAGGATTTCACCGCTACGGTGCGGGAACTCCACGGCTTTAAGGGCAACTTCACCTTCGGTAATGGCATCCAAATCACCGCCCTCTATGGCGACAATGTGCGCCCCTTCCAGCGTGACACCATTGCCCCAGACGGCACCAGCGGTTACTACTTCCTGTCGCGACGGCTGGTGCTGCGCGGCAGTGAAAATGTCTTTATCGAAACCGAGGAGCTAAACCGCCCTGGCACCGTGCTGGAACGAGAGCCCCTGTATCGCGGAGTAGACTACGAAATTGACTACGATCGCGGCACCTTGATCTTTCGTAAACCTCTGCTGCGCACAGACTTGAGCGATACCGGTGAGGTGCTGGTGCGGCGCATTGTGGTGACCTATCAGTTTGAAGAGCAGTCTTCGGGCAACACCCTCTATGCGGGTCGGTTGCGCTATCACCTCGATCGCACCCAGAATCAAGAAACTTGGTTGGGAGCGACCTACCTGCGGGAAAATCTGGGAGTGCGCAGCTTTGAACTATACGGAGCCGATGCGCTGATTACCTTTGGCCCCCGGCAGCAGGTGGTTGCTGAATTTGCACGAGCGAACAACGAGTCAGAAGCAGTGGGGCTGGTCACAGGCAGCGCCTACCGCATCGAGGCCACAGCAAGCTTTGGAAACTGGTTAGACACCCGCGCCTACCTGCGATCGGCTAGTACCGGTTTTGCCAACAACGCCACCATTAGTTTTGTACCGGGGCAACTGCGCTATGGGGCTGAGGCTTCAACCCGAATTTCAGAAAACACCCGACTGCGGGTGCAATACGACTTTGAGCGCAACGATGGCATTGCCCCTCGGCCCTTGGCTACTTTTGAAGATGTGATCAACCCCGGAGTAGACCCGACTCCGGGCAGTCGAGTAGATAACTCTCTCACCACCGTCAGCCTAGGTGTGCAGCAAAAGTTAGGCCAGTCTGAGCTGACCATGGACTGGCTCTATCGCAGCCGTGAAGACCGGATCAATCCCAACACCCTTAGTGGCGATGCCAATCAGTTGCGCACCCGCTTCCGGATGCCCTTGGGGGAACGGCTCAGCTTTATTGCCCAAAATGAATTGTCCCTTTCCAGTAATCCAGATACGGTCTTTCCTGATCGCACCGTGCTTGGAATAAATTGGGAAGCTTTACCGGGTATCAACTTTCGGTTGGCACAGCAATCCGCCATTTTTGCTGTTCCGTCCATTCTCCGCATATTTAGATGCACTTGGGCAATATTGTCGATTTTTTCACTTCTGCCACTTTCTCCCAACCAAAATTCGCAAAACATGCTAACGGAATAGCATAATAACCGGATATGACGTCAATTGCTACTTCCGATCACACCGTCATATAAATTTTCGTCAAAATTAATTTGTAGTTCGTGGAAACCATACGCTGTATGGGTGAACC
>JAAUUR010000257.1 GCA_012031045.1 Leptolyngbyaceae cyanobacterium SM2_5_2 | reverse complement strand
CTGGAGAGTCAGCAATTCTGGAGGGACTGTCCAGAAAACCCTGCTTGATCGGTCTGAAACCCTGAATGGCTTCTTTCCTGAACCAGGTTCCACACAAACATCTGACTACTCCCCCTGCTGCTATGCCTCCTGCCTCCTGACTCCTGACTCCTGTATTCTGACTCCTGCTCTTCTGACTCCTGTATTCTGAATTCAAAATCTATGGTGTGTGATGAAACTCGTGCTCTACAGTAAACCTGGCTGCCACCTCTGTGAGGGGCTAGAAGAAAAGCTAAATGCGGCCAGTCACCTGGCTTTTGAGCTAGAGGTACGCGACATTACCACTCGCGATGACTGGTTTCAGCGCTACCAGTATGAAATTCCTGTGCTGTGCCAGGTGCGTCAAACCGAGAGTGATGTTGTGGAAGTACCCCTCCCACGGCTATCGCCCAGGGCACCCCAGGCCAGAGTAGAGCAAATGATACAGACTCATTTGGCCCAGAGTAAGGCAGAATAAGGCCAACTTCAGTGATGGGAGAAGTTGGGTATGGAATTGCAGCAACTACTTGAGGGGCTACCGGCAGGGCTAATTGGGGCTGGGTTTACGCTAACAACCGATCAGGCTCAACAGCTGGTTAAGGGGCTGTGTACCAACTCCCATGCTTGCCAACCAGGGGATGTGTTCATTGGCATGCCGGGCACGCGGGTAGATGGCGGCGAGTTTTGGCCCAGTGCGCTAGAGGCCGGGGCCGGGGCCGCGCTGGTATCTACCCAGGCGTTGCAAAACCGCCCGCTGGTGGGAACAGCCTGCGTAGTGCCAATGACGGATATGGCTATCGCCTGTGCCGAAGTAGCGGCTCGGTTCTACGGCTATCCGGCTCAGCAGATGGGCCTGGTGGGGGTAACAGGTACAAACGGCAAAACCACCACCACCCATTTAATTGAGCACCTGCTCTTGGCCGCTCAACAGCCTACAGCACTGCTGGGTACCCTCTACAGTCGCTGGCCTGGGCATCAGCAAACCGCCCTTTACACTACCCCCTTTGCGGTAGAGTTGCAGGCTGAGCTAACTGTAGCCAGGGCAGCAGGCTGTCGTTACGCGGTACTGGAAGTTAGCTCCCATGCCCTGGCCCAAAAGCGGGTGTGGGGGTGTCCGTTTGAGGTAGCCGTGTTCACTAACCTGACCCAGGATCACCTCGACTACCACCGCGACATGGAGGATTACTTCAACGCTAAGGCCCTGCTGTTTAGCGATCGCTACCTGACCGGGCGGGCCATTGTGAATGTAGATACCCCCTACGGTGAGCGGTTGCTGGCCCAGCTAGGGGCAGATCGAACCTGGGCCTATAGCACCCAGAGGGTTGAGGCCGACCTGCATACCAGCGACCTGACTTACCAGGCCAACGGCGTCACCGGCTACCTGAAAACCCCCGCTGGCACGGTGCCTTTTACATCGCCACTGGTGGGGCAGTTTAATTTAGAAAACCTGCTGGCGGCGGTGGGGGCGGCGCTGCACCTGGGGGTTTCCCTGGAAACCATCGCGGCGGCGCTACCCCAGTTTGGTGGCGTACCAGGGCGGATGGAACAGGTGCAGGTGTCCCCCACCCAGGACGTTAGCGTGATTGTAGACTACGCCCACACCCCCGATAGTCTGAAGAATTCACTTCAGGCGGCGCGGCCCTTTGTGCCGGGACGGTTGATTTGTGTATTTGGCTGCGGGGGCGATCGCGACCGCACCAAACGTCCCCAAATGGGGCGCATTGCCCATGACTTGGCGGACGTGGTCGTGGTTACATCTGACAACCCCCGCACCGAAGACCCAGAGCGCATTTTGCAAGATATTGTGGCGGGCATTCCTGGGACCCTCGGTCCAGACTCAGTGATTGCCGATCGCGCGGCGGCCATTCGAGCGGCCATTACAATGGCCCAACCAGGGGACGGCATCTTAATTGCTGGCAAGGGCCACGAAGATTATCAAATTCTGGGCACCGAGAAAATCCACTTTGACGATCGCGAACAGGCCCGCGGCTATCTCCAGGAAAAGTATCAGTAGCGGCCCGGAACTCGGTGGCCTGGTTATGTGAACACACGCAACATTCAGGCCGCCACCGGAGAATTTGCCATACCCTGGTAGCTATTGATCCCTTAGCGTTTGCTTTTACCTTTTGATCCCTTAGCGTTTGCTTTTACCTTTCGTGAACCAATGGAGTCATCGCTCCTTGGTTGTTGGAGCACCATGTCACCTTCCTATAAACCTCCGGTGTCGCTGCAGCCGTTGTTGCAAGACAGTGCCGCCAGGCCAGAATACATTCAGGTTAAAGCCAAGGGATTGAAGGCCATTCTGCGATCTATCGTAGAATTTCTGGAAACCTACGAGATTCAGGCCAATCTTTTCGTCAAAGTGCCCGCCGGGGAGGCTTGGCGAGTTGATATCCAGCGCTACGGCCAAACCCTGGATAGCCGCCACCGCATCTTCAACGTTGTGCGGCTACTGCCAGGCTCTAGTAACCCCCTGGCCACGGCGGCGGAGATTATTCTGCCACTCAGAAATAACCACACCTGGCAGGGAGATTACTTTGTCATCATCCAGGCCGAAACCTTTGCTAGCTTGCTGGTAGCTCACCGGCTTCAGCCCGTTTCGGCTACCCCCATGGCTGACATCGGCAACCAAGACGACGGCGACAATGACCCGCCAGAGCTTGCCGGAGCCAATGACCAGGGGGCCGGTCGCCCGCTTGCATCACCCTATCGCTCGACCTACTTATCGGTTTGTTGCTCCATTAACCCAGCCTTGCTGGCAGAGATGATGGCGATCGTTCAGGAGCAGGTCAGGCACATGGCCGCCGAAGAGAAAACCCCAGACCTGGCTAATCTCCTAAAGCAATGGGCTAACTATTGCCCAGCCATGGATACCACATCCACAGCCTTTCTGACGATGGTGGATCGCTGGCTAGCCTGGCAGTTGCGGCTCCAAGAACACCTGCGCCAGTCTGCCTCTAGCTACCGGCGGCAGGCGATGGGAGCATCCAGCTTATCTTCCCAAAACGAAGTCCTGATCAACACCCTGCGGCTTAAGAATGAATTTCTAAACACCGTTGGGCAAGAACTCCGCACACCGTTAACCACAATCAAAACCGCCCTTACCCTGCTAGACTCGCCTCACCTCAAGCTAACCCAGCGGCAGCACTATACAGCCATGATTAGCCATGCCTGCGATCGCCAGAGCGCTCTGATCAGCGGCGTCCTTAACCTGCTGCAAATGGAAACTAGCCTTGATCAAGCTCAGCTGGCCCCAGTCTACCTGGCAGATACTGTGCCGCCCGTAGTCAGCACTTATCAACCCCTAGCCGCAGAAAAAGGCGTTATGCTGGCCTACACGGTTCCTGGTACCCTGCCCAGGGTGAGCTGCCCCGATGCTTGGCTGCGGCAGATTGTGATTTATCTGCTCAACAACAGCATTAAATACACCCCCAGCGGCGGCGAGGTTTGGGTCACAGCTCGCCAAAGGGAAGAGTTTGTTGAGCTTGAAGTGCGGGATACTGGCCTCGGCATTGCCCCAGTAGACCTACCCCATATTTTTGACTATTTCTACCGGGGCCGCAATTTGCCCCCTGAGGCCACCGAGGGGGCTGGCCTGGGGTTATCCATTGTGCAACAACTGCTAATGTTCTGTGGCGGCAGCATTAGAGTAAACAGCCAGCTAGACCAGGGCAGTCGGTTTTTGGTGCAGTTGCCGGTGTTTCGGGGATAGACGGGAAAAGGGCAGGGGTGGGTACCTAGGGAAGAACCTTCAGTGACCCGATCAGCCGATCATTCATCCAACCTGCTATTATCGCTGGAGCGTAGCCGGTTGGCTGTGCTTGCTCTAGTTGTTCCAGGACGGTGGCATGACCTACGACATTGCCTTTGCGCTAAACCAGGGAATTGTGGTGGCTCTGCTAACGGCCATGAACTCGGTGGTGAGCAACACCGCCCGGCCGGAAAAGCTGCGGTTTAACATTACCGTTCCCCCGGATGAGGTGGCCTTGTTTGAGGAGCAGATTAAGGGGGCTTTCCCCGATCCTTCCTTTGCCTGGCGGGTCTATCCCTTCACACCGCCTCAGTTTATGAAAGACTATATCCACGCCAAATACGAGCCGATGACACCGACTCGGCGGGTGTCTCGCTACATGCAGTATGCGCGGATGTTTTTGAAGGATATTTTCCCTGATGTCAGCAAGGTGTTGTACCTGGATGCCGACGTGGTGGTAGTTGGCGATGTCGCCACCCTGTTTGAAACCGTGCAGTTTACGCCAGAGCGCTACTTTGCGGCGGTGCCCCACTTCTACCCAGCCATTTTCCAGTTCGGTAACCCCGTCAAGGCGCTGAAGGAAATGCTGGCCTTCAAACAATCCTTCAACAGCGGCGTGTTGTTTACCGACTACACCTACTGGGACGAGGAGACCGATCGCAGCTTCCACCACTATCTAGACTGGGATGCGGCCTGTAAGTATGGCATGCTCAACCGGGGCGATGAAACCTTGCTGAATGTCATGTTTAAGGACTACATCCAGCTCGACCGCAGTTGGAACCGCTGCGGCTACGGCAATATGCAGGTTGTTGCCCGCCTGCTGAAAAAGCCCCTCAACCAGATCAACGTCATCCACTGGAGCGGCGGTCACCATAAACCCTGGAAAACCCCCAGATCGTCTACGGAGACATCTGGTATCAATACGCGCCCTCGACCGTTGCTGCCGCCGACAGTCGCCCCTTGGTTTAGGCTCGACTACCTACCTGTGCTAGTTGGATCAACCGGCCCTCCGTAAGGCTACGGAAAAACCCGGATAGTTTCATGAAAGCATCACAAAAACCGACCCGTAAGTTTGCAAATCCTTTCAGGTATATTTCGTAACCTTTAGAGGTGCTCGATTTTGGGACAGACTCCATAGCCCTGGATGTAGCCCTAGGCTTCATCCGATGGCTTCTAGGTAGTGGTCTGCCTGGCTTCCCTGTCTGCCCTGCATCGAGCGGAGTTCCTGAGAGTGCCCCCTGTATGAAGCCTACGATTAGCCTAGAGCGCCTTTGGACGGCCTGTGTAGCCGGACAGCGCGATTTTAGTAACCTTGACCTCACCACAACTGACCTGAAGGCCTGGAACCTGGCCAAGGTTAATTTCAGCGGAGCCAACTTTAGCCATGCCAATCTGGCTGATGCCAACCTGCAGCGCTCAACCTTAAGAGCAGCCCAGTTGCAGGGGGCCAACCTAACCCGGGCTGATTTGCGCGGGGCAGACCTGCGCGACGCCAATCTCCACAACGCAGACTTAACTCAGGTGCGGCTAGAACGTGCCCTGTATAATCACCGCACAAATTTTCCACCGGGCTTCTGCCCGCTACAGGCCGGGCTATGGCCAATCCAGCCCGGTGCCCTGCTAGCTATGAAGGATTTGCGCGATCTCGACCTCAGCCATGCGGATCTATCCGGGGCCGATCTGAGCGGCGCGTTGCTGGTGAACAGCACCCTAGTGGCAACATCGCTGCATCAGGCCAACCTGCTTAACGCCCTCCTGAGTTGCAGTAATCTCAGCCAGGCCAACCTCCATCGCGCAACGCTCATGCTGGCCGATCTAAGCGGGGCCAACCTGCGCTATACCGATCTTCGGAAGGCTAACCTGATTGGGGCCAACCTGCAAGGGTGCGATTTAACCGGCGCAACCCTGCAAGGAGCCTTCTATTCTGACAGCACGCGGCTACCGAGAGACTTTCAAGCCCTAGAGCCGCTCTACCGCCTGGCCCCCGGTGCGACCCTCTCCGGAGTTGACCTGAGTGGCGCCCGTTTGACTGGCCTCGATCTGCGAGGGGCACAACTGGTTGGGGCAAATCTTATGCATACCGACCTGTGGGGAACCTGCCTGGCCCAGGCCAACCTAACCGGCGCTAACCTACTGGGGGCGAATCTACTAGGGGCAGACCTGGAGGGAGCAAATCTTGATCGCACTAACCTGCGCCAGGCCATTATTGACCCACTAACCGCAACGGCCGCAACTACCGCTATCCACCGCTGGCCTGCCTAGGGAGCCTTGTAGCCAGCCAAGATAAATTTTCAGGATTTTGGGGCCAAATTACGAGGCTTGTGCCAAAATTAGCGCCGTAGGAAGAGAGCCTTCAGTGTGAGGTATTAGCGATTGCGGTCTTCTCAAGGCATTGGTCTAAGAGCCTTAGCGGGCTTGGTCAGCGCTGTTGTGGGTATGCTGGCTACAGGTTCAGGCTCAGCCGCACCACCGGCTAAGCGGCTCTCCGTACCACCATCCCCTGCCCATGCACAGCTTTTGCCTGGGGAGGCCGGTAGCGAACCAGCCGTAAACCCAGGCAGCCCACCTACGACAGAGGAAACGCCAACCCCGCGACCTGGACGGCGCCCCAGCGCACCAATTTGTCATCCCAACTCCGCGCCCCGCTCCTCAACTCAGGCCGCTGATCCCCCCGCCCGCCTCAGTTTCCCGCCGCTGCAGAAGCTGAGGATCCGGCGGAGGAAGTAGCACCAGCGGTAATTAATCTGCCCTCTGGCGACCGGCCCCTCAACCCGGCCTTAGCCCTAGCCATGGAGCAAGAGCTGAAAATTTAATGGGCCGTCTGGAAAGTGCCTTGCTGATGGTCAGCGCGCTAGATATGCCCACCACGCTGACTCTGGATGCGTCAGCCGTCACTAGCATCACCACCGACCACAAAGCCGTAGCCAGTGAGCCTGATCGCTTTTTGCACCCTGCTCTGGCCGAGGCCCAGCAGCTTTTAGATGAGTGGGAGGCCCTAATCGCGGCTGAGCGTTATGCCGAACTCAAGGAACGCTGGCTCACCGCCAGGGAAACGCTGTGGCGCAGTGTGCCGACCGAGCGCCCCTACGCCCAAAGCGAAATCCGCGCCATCTGGTTAGACCGGGGCACCATTGTGCAGGCGCGATCGCCCGAAGGGCTCAGACAGGTGTTTGATCGCTTGGCAGAGGCTGGCATTACCACGGTTTTTTTGAAACGGTGAATGCTGGCTACCCTATCTACCCCAGTCAGGTAGCCCCAGAACAAAATCCTCTCACCCGTCGTTGGGATCCGTTAGCCAGCGCCGTCACCCTGGCCCACGAGCGAGGCATGACTTTGCATGCCTGGGTGTGGGTCTTTGCGGCAGGCAACCAGCGCCATAACCGATTACTCAACCTGCCAGAAACCTATCCCGGCCCCATTTTGGCCCAGCACCCCACCTGGGCCGGCTATGACAACGCCGGTCATCTCATTCCACCAGGGCAAGATAAACCTTTTTTGGATCCAGCTAATCCAGAAGTACGCAGCTATCTGACCC
Source organism: Leptolyngbyaceae cyanobacterium SM2_5_2 (assembly GCA_012031045.1). Taxonomy (GTDB): domain Bacteria; phylum Cyanobacteriota; class Cyanobacteriia; order Phormidesmidales; family Phormidesmidaceae; genus Nodosilinea. The sequence goes on along the minus strand of JAAUUR010000257.1, from coordinate 606 downwards.
GGTTAATGACCGAAATTGTTCAGAACTACGCGGTGGATGGCCTTCATCTCGACTACATCCGCTACCCCTTTCAAGATCCTGGCGCTAACCGCACCTACGGCTATGGCGAGGTGGCTCGCTGGCGATTTCGCAGCATAACTGGCGTTGATCCCGTCGAACTCTCCCCGCGACCAGATCCAGAGATGTCTGCTAACGAGCAAATCCGGCAGCAGGTGCTCTGGGAACGCTGGACAGAGTTTCGGGTGCAGCAGGTGAACTCCTTTGTCGAAACCCTAGCCAGTACCCTCCGCCGACAGCGGCCTGGTCTGGTCCTATCGGCGGCGGTGTTTGCCCACCCAGAGCACGAGCGCCTACAAAAAATTCAGCAAGACTGGGGCACCTGGGCCAGGGCTGACTACCTCGACTGGATTGTGCTGATGAGCTACGCCCAGGATACCAGCCGCTTTGAACGTCTAGTTCGGCCCTGGCTGGTCGATCAAACCTTTGGCTCAACCTTAGTGATTCCTGGCATTCGCCTACTCAGCCTGTCAGATGTAGCCGCGATAGACCAATTGCAAACCGCCCGCGATTTGCCCACCCCCGGCTATGCCCTGTTTGCCACCGCCG
>JAAUUR010000256.1 GCA_012031045.1 Leptolyngbyaceae cyanobacterium SM2_5_2 | reverse complement strand
CCATTTCCTGGCCCGCCATGCTGATGTCTGCCGGGCTGCCGGTGCCAGGGCGAATATTTAGCCACGGTTTTTGACCAAAGATGGCCAAAAATGGGCAAAAGCCTGGGCAATACCCTGGATCCCGTGGCACTGGTCGAGAAGTACGGGGCGGATGCCGTGCGCTACTATTTTTTGCGAGAAATTGAGTTCGGCAAAGACGGTGACTTTAACGAAACCCGCTTTATCAAAGTGCTCAATGCGGATCTGGCCAACGACCTGGGTAATTTGCTGAATCGCACACTGAAGATGGCGGCGCGCTATTGTGGAGGTAAGGTGCCCGATGTTGATCCAACTACCCTAGCAGACGATCATCGCCTCAAATGATGGGTCAATCCCTGGGGAATACCGTGGCTGATGCCTACGCCCAGTTGAGCTTTAGCCAGGTCTGTGGGGCTATTTTGGCCCTAGTGCAGGCCAGCAATAAGTTTCTGGATGAGCAAGCCCCCTGGAGTCTCTATAAACAGGGGAAACAGGCCGAGACTGAAAGCGTCCTCTATGCCGTGCTAGAGTCGGTGCGGTTGGCGGCCTATCTGCTATCTCCCATGATTCCAAGCATCAGCAACGATATCTACCGGCAGCTTGGTTTTGGGGTTGATTTCAACCAAAAAGCTATTGCTGATATTTTAGATTACCAGGCTCATAGGGCCTGGGGCTACCTCCAAGCGGGGCAACCGTTGGGGGCGGGTAAACCCGTATTCCAGCGCATTGAGTTACCTGAAACAGCGGCTTGAGGAAGGCTTTACGTTCTGTTTGGCTAGCATTAAACCACTGGCCCAATACTTAATAAAATCACCCCGTTTAACAGCCTGATTTAACATCCCTGGATAAAAAACCATGCTAGACACTCATTCCCTGATCGGCGAAGATGCTATTTTCACCCCAGAGCAGGTGCTCGATAACCGGGGCCGGGTGGCGATCTTTATTGATGGTTCAAATTTATTTTATGCGGCGTTGCAGCTTGGCATTGAGATTGACTATACCAAGCTGCTCTGCAAGCTGACCGCCGGTTCGCGACTGTTTCGGTCTTTCTTTTATACCGGCGTAGACCGCACCAATGAGAAACAGCAGGGCTTTTTGCTGTGGATGCGGCGCAACGGCTACCGGGTGATTGCTAAGGACCTGGTGCAGCTCCCAGATGGCTCTAAAAAAGCCAATCTAGATGTGGAGATTGCCGTGGATTTGGTGGCTCTGGTGGGCTACTACGATACGGCGGTGCTGGTCAGCGGTGATGGCGACCTGGCCTATGCCGCCGATGCGCTAGCTACCGGGGGCGCGCATTGAGGTGGTGAGCCTGCGCTCGATGACCAGCGACAGCCTGATTAACGTGGCCGATCGCTACATCGACCTGGAACTGGTCAAAGATGACATCAAGAAAAACCCCCGCAGTTCCTCCCACAACTACACCTATCGCCCGCTGCCTGGTCTGGGCAGCCCTGAGGATCTGCCCACAGAGGGTTAGGATGAGGTAGCAATTACCAGCGGCAAGGGTGCCATGGCAAAAGGGCAACGGATAGCAATTGGCGTGGCGCTCGCCGCCCTGTTGGGCATTGGCCTCTACAGCCTGCGGCCCTTTGGCCCAGGCTCTTCGCCCCAGTCTGCCGATGAGGCGGCAGACAACCCAGAACCTGGCCTTACCCTGCGCGATGTGACCCTGGAGCAGCCCGATGAAAACGGGATTATGCTGTGGCGGGTTGAGGCCGAAGAAGTCACCTACAGCCCAGACCGGCGGGTGGCGATGATTAAGCGGCCCGATAGTGAACTGTTTCAAGACGGCGACGTGATCTACAACGTCACCGCCGATACGGGAGAAATTCAGGAGAATGGCGATGCCATTTTTCTGCGCGGCAACATCGTTGCAACTGGCACCAAAAACGGCTCCATCCTGCGCGGTGAGGAACTGGAGTGGCGGCCCCAGGAGGATGTGCTGATAGTGCGGGAAACATTACCGGCAGCCATCCCCAACTGCGGGCCGTGGCCGACGAAGCCCGCGTTTACAACCGCGAAAATCGCATGGAACTGGCGGGTAGCGTGATCGCCAGTACGGTGGTTAAAAATCCCCAAACCGAGCCCTGGCTGAAGCTCCAGGCCGAGGAACTGCTCTGGTTTTGGGCCGAGGAGCGCATCGAGAGCCCCCAGGCCATCCGCATCGAACAATTCAAAGCCAATGCTATCTCTGATGTAGTGGTGGGGGAGCAGGGCCGGGTAGATTTGGCCGACCAGGTGGCTACGCTCCAGGGCTCGGTGGCCATGCAAATGCTGGAACTGCCCCTCAACCTGGCCAGCGAGGTGATGGAGTGGCGGGTGACCGAGCAGTTGGTCAACGTGAACCAGCCGCTGACGGTGGTGCATCCCACCGCTAAGCTCCAAGTTACCGCCCGCCAGGGCCGCATGAACCTGGCGGAGCAGGTGGTCATCATGAGCCAGGAGGTGGTGGCCATTGGCGAACAAAACCAGTCACAACTCACCACCGACCGCCTCACCTGGAATGTGCCCAGCCAAACCCTGCTGGCCGAGGGTGGGGTCAACTATCGGCAGGTTAACCCGGCCCTTAACCTGAACGGCAACCGGGGGGTGGGACGGCTCAATGACCAAACCTTTGTGGTAGACGGTGGCCCCGTGGTAACGGAAATTGTGCCCAACTAGCGTGCGGTTTGGGCCTGCCCCGATAGACTAGATACAGCGTGCAAACTGTAGCTTGCCCAATGGGGAAGAATTATGGCCGACAACTTTGACTTGTTTGTAATTGGTGGTGGTTCCGGTGGCATTGCGGCGGCTCGTCGAGCGGCAGAATACGGTGCTAAGGTGGGCCTGGCCGAAGCAGGGCGGCTGGGGGGGCACCTGCGTAAACCGGGGCTGCGTACCCAAGAAGTTGATGGTCTACGCTTCCCATTTCCCAGACCAGTTTGAGGCCGCGGCTGGCTACGGGTGGACGGTGGGCGATCGCCAGTTTGACTGGCCCACCCTGATTGCCGCTCTCGATACAGAAGTTACCCGACTCAACGGCATCTACCAGGGCATGCTAGACCGTTCTGGGGTTGAGGTGTTCCCTCACTATGCCCGGTTTTTAGATGACCACACCCTGGAAGTTGGGGAAGAAAAAATTACCGCCGATAAAATTCTCATTGCTGTCGGCGGCCATCCGGTTAAGCCCAATATCCCCGGCATTGAGCATACAATTACCTCCGATGATATCTTTCATCTGCCCCAGCAGCCTCAGCACGTTGTTATTTTGGGCGGCGGCTACATTGGCAGCGAGTTTGCCTGCATTCTCAATGGGTTGGGCAGCGAGGTCACGCAAATTATTCGGGCCGACAAAATTCTCAGGGGCTTTGATGATGACCTGCGGACTGAAATTCAGGACGCCATGAAACTACACGGCGTCAACATCATCGAAAATGCCGAAGTGATTGCCATGAATAAATCCGGCGCAGGAGTAGAAGTTACGGTGTCTACCCCCCACCGGCAAGAGCACATGCTGGCCGATGCCGTTAGCCTGGCCGCCACGGGCCGCCGTCCCAATATCCATCGGTTGGGGCTGGAAAATACCGGCATTGAAGTCCACCACGGAGCCATCGCCGTTGACCCCCACCACCGCACCACCGTCCCCCATATCTTTGCCGTGGGCGATGTTACCGACCGCGTCAACCTCACCCCGGTAGCCATTCGCGAGGGGCGCATCTTTGCCGATACCGAGTTTGGTAACAAGCCCGGCCTGATGGATCACGACACCATTCCCACCGCCGTCTTCACCACTCCCGAAATGGGCACCGTTGGCCTCACCGAGGCCCAGGCCAACGCTCGCTTTGGCGAAGAAGATATCCAGATTTACAAGGCCCGCTTCCGGCCCATGTACTACACCATCCCCAACATGGAAGCCCGCACCCTGATGAAGCTGATTGTGCAAAATCTACCGATAAGGTGCTGGGGGTACACATGGTGGGGGACTATGCCGCTGAGATTATTCAGGGCGTGGCGATCGCCGTCAAAATGGGGGCCACCAAAGCCGACTTCGATGCCACCGTGGCCATCCACCCCAGCTCCGCCGAGGAATTTGTCACCATGCGGTAGGGGGTGAGGCGCAGAGAGTGAGCCAACGCTACACCCCCTACCTGTATCCATGGGCCGTCAATAACCCGTAACAATTTTTACTTGCAGTCTGACGACGGATCAGGTATATTTACTTAAAGATCTCCGAGGTCTTCAAGACCTCGGAGATCTTTCTCACCCGGTTGGTGTCTGCCCAAACCAAGCCTCTAATGCTTGAATGTTTTCAAAGGTCAGGCTAACTTCGGCCAACCTGTGGAGTTGGTCGATGGATAAGTTCAACAGGTGCTGCTTGTGCTGAGGAGACAGGACTCCCAACCGTTGCCGCAGCTGAGCCAACACCTGAGCCCGCAAGCCAACAAAGCCTTCGGCGGTTTCCACCTCGGTCAGCCAGGTGGCCACCTCATCGGGACTGGTAAGGGTAAGGAGGAGATCGCTCAACGGCTCAATCTGAGCCTCGGTGAGCCCCTTCACCTGAGCCTCAGTCAGCGCCGGTAGCGTTCCCAGGCGTTGCCTCAGAAACCGCAGCAACAGCTTCAGTTCCCCCTCTCGGCGGCCCTCTTGCAGCCCTTGCTCCAGCCCTTGCTCCAGGCCCTGAACAATGCCTCACTCCATCCAGCTTGTTACGAGTTCCATCACTTGCTCCTGCTCGGTTGCTTCAATTTTACTAAGCTCTTCACTGAAGACGGCTTCTTCGTCTGGGGTCAGTCTCAGGTAGGTGTCCACAAACCCAGAAATCAACTGCATTCGCGCGGGGTCGAGCCGGAGGGTAACCAACAGCCGCAGACACTCCGCCTTGACCTTGGGCCGGTCTGCCGGGTCAATCTGCATTTTGGCCATCAGGGCGGCGGCCACAGGATTAGGTTGTTGCAAAAAGTCGCGCCAGTGTAACTGGTTGAGCTGGATCACCCGGTACTGAAACTGCACCACCGCCAGGTCAGGAAACGCCACGGTAAAGGTATTGGCCGCAGGTGTTCTGGGCTGGTCGTAGGAAAACACCACCACTGGATAGACCGGGTAGTCGTACTTTTCGTACAATCGCGCAAAGTAGCGAAACATGCGCTGGCCAAAGGACGCTTGCACCGTAGCCTGATTTTCGACATGGATTAAAAAGTAAGACGGCTGGCCCTGAAATTGGGCCTGAACCAGTAAATCCGCCTCGTAGCGCTCACCCGCCGTGACATCGGTGAAGACCTCTTTATCGAGGAACGTGAGGGAGGTGGGTTCCAGGTAGGTGAGCACCTCTGGCAAAAAGAGTTGCAAGAACTCCACAAAGAAGGTGATGAGCAGTTCTTTGAAGAGGCGATCGTGGTCAATCATCGCGGCAAGCGGAGGGGTGACCCGTCTAAGGTGCCAAGATGGAGGGATGGAATCGTAGCGCTTAACAGAGATTGATATTGATATAGATCTCCTGCGATGGCTTAGTGTAGCCGGGCTTCTGCCAAAACCTCTTGCCAAGATGATGTTGCAGTTTTGCAAAGATTGAAGGTGAGCAGTGTCGCAACCTGGCCGAGCAAATGCTGATTGGGGTGGCGTTTCAGTACGGCAAAAATAGTTCGGAATATCAGATGGCGGGCGGGGTGCGTAGGCAAGACCGCATCCACCGCAGCAGCGTGACCCGGCTCAAGGCCGAGGATGGAGCGAATGCCTCTTGACGAGTTGCATTAGGTTGATTATCCCCTTTAGAACACTGAGGCCGCTGGTGCAGCGGCCTCTTTTTTTGCGATGAAGAAACCAGGGTTTTGGGCTGATGATTGGCCATAACAAGGCCGTATGTAGGGTGTAGGATGGGCACCGCCCACCACAGTTAGCGCCACACCCCATACGTTTATGGGTTTTGAAGGGTGCCTCGTAGGGTTTTGTGGGGTGTCCAGGGCTGAAGGTGGGCAGTGCCCACCCTATGGTTGCTGACGGGGGGGAATGCCGCAAAGGGCGCGGTCTGCGTCGCTGATGGTGGGGTTGTGGGTAAGGTAGTCGCGCAGCCAGTTGCAACTGCGGGTTAGCAGCCCTTCCAGGGTGGGCATGGGCCACAGCGTCACCGTGCCATCCCAAGACCCGGTCAGAATCTCCCCCCCCCTCAGGACTAAACGCCACGCTCCTGACCGCAGACCCGGCGCGGAATTGGTTGCGTTCGCGAATCTCCTGCAAAAGCTGGTTTAGGGTGTATGTCGGACTCAGGGCCGCATAGTTACCCAGCTCTGTACCAGGACTGACCAGCGTTTGTAATTGTCGGCCTGTGGAGGTTGCTGCCAGGAGCTGATCCAACTGCCCGACCCGATCGGGCGATTTCAAATTGTTAAAGCGTCTTAAAATATTGCTACCTTCTCGCTCCAGATCGGTACCTTGGAGAGTCTGTTCACGGGCTGTAATGGCAGCCTCTAGCTGTGTTCGGGCCGTTTCTTGCTGTCGTTGAGCATCCGCTAACTGGGCGTTGGCTTCAGCTTGTTGTTGCTTAGCGTCATTAGCACTCTGCTGGGCCTGGGCCAGCTCTCCCTGGGCCTGGGTTACTCGTTGCTCGGCGGTGGCAAGTTGCTGTCTGGCCACGGCGATCTGCTGCTCAGAGGCATTTTTGTCTTGTTCGAGCTGTTGTAGTGTGGCTGTGGCCTGTTTAACCTCTGCTTGGGCACGCCTAAGTCGTCCGAGGAATGAGCGCTGAGCCTGTTCAGTTTTTTGGGCCGCCGAAGTAGCGGCCTGAGCCTGAACGGAGCGTTCTCGAACTTCACTGGTAACTTCTGCTAAGCGTTCATTTGCGTCTTCTAGGTTGCCTCTGGCGGTAGTTGCCAAGGTTCCCGCAAATAGGGCCGCTACCAAAGAGGCTGCCAATAAACCAGTACTCCAAAACAACCGCCGTTTTGCCTTGCGGTTGGCCTCGGCAAGCACCGAGCGTTCAGCCTCGGCGGCCAGACGCTTCCGCTTCTCTTCCTCCAGTTCCGCCATCAGCGCTTGCAGGCGGGGGGCTTGCTGCTGGTGAATAAACGCCGCCAGGTAATCATGGACTAACTGGTAACGGTCTTCCGGTGCTTCCGGCACCTGCACCACCAGCCCCGACTCGGTGAGAATTTGCAGCACCAGGCCAAAGGTGGCGTCCTCTGGGCCGGTTTGGTTGGTAAACAGCTTCAGGTCGCTGGCCAGCGCCGCTTTGGTTTTGCGGGGGCGGGTGCCTTTTTCGTCGGTGAGCAGGTACAGCACAATATCCGCCAGTTGCTGGTGGTCTGCGGGGCCGCAGTCCTGCACCACGTTGTTCAGGTAGCGCTGCACCAGGGCCATTTTGGTGGTGAGTTCTGTGGGGTTCCAACCCTGGTAGTCGGCCAGGGTGGCAATGCCCTCTGCCTGGAGTTGAGCGCCCACAATTTGCAGCTCAATGGGGCGTACCTCCCCGGTTTCTGCGGCCAGGTCGGCCACCACCTGGTCTACCAGTTCTGGGCTGGGGGCGTAGGGGGTGGGCTGGGTAAAGTCGTTAATCACGGTTGTGGCATCGGCGGGGCTAAAGTTGCCCAGGTAGTAAAGCCACTTTTTGTCGAGAATGTTGTTGTCGATAATGGCCAGGTCGGTGAGGCGGTTCCACTCCAGCAGGTGGTAAATATAGTCCTCCCGTAGCGACAGCACCACCTTGACAAAGGGCATCGCCAGACAATCGTGCAAAAGGCTGTACAAAGGGCGACGGTCTTCCGGCTGGGGGCACTCAAAGAAAAATTCCTCAAACTGGTCAAACACCAGCACCATTGCGCGGTTGCGCTGAGTCTGCTGCCGAAGACGATCTAACACCATCCCCTCTTGGGAGGGGTGCCCGAAGGGCGGGGTGGGTAAACCCTCGCCATCGAAAAGCCCTTCCTCCGTCAAGGT